>NZ_JBPPGD010000001.1:0-26278 GCF_051303165.1 Actinomyces sp. W5033
GGGTGCCCCTATGTGGTGTGTCAAGCGGCGGCGGGTAGTTTCGTGGCTGGTTGTGGGTCGTAGAGGGCTCCATCTCGGATCATGGCGTGCAGGGTCAGGATGCGGCGGTGGGCCAGGGCGAGAACGGCCTGGTTATGACGCTTGCCCTGGTCTCGTTTGCGCTGGTAGTAGGCCCGGGAGACGGGGTCGGAGCGCAGGGAGGCGAAGGCGGACAGGAACATGGCGCGCTTGAGCCTCTTGTTGCCGCCGTGGGAGACGTGCTCACCACGGATCGATGAGCCGGAGCGGCGTGTGACGGGAGCGAGCCCGGCGTAGGAGGCCAGCTGGGCGCCGGTGTCGAAGGTCTTGCCCAGGGTCTCGGCCAGGAAGACGGCGGCGGTCCTGACCCCGATCCCGGGCATGGAGATCAGGACCTCATAAAGAGGGTGGGCCTCCACCAGGGCCTCGACCTGGGCGGCGACATCGGCCCGCTGAGCGTGCAGGGCGATGAGCTGCCTGGCCAGGTGAGGTAGCACCGTTGCGGCGGCGTCGGTGCCGGCGACCACCACGGTCTGGTGCTCCAGGGCCGAGACGATCTGGCCGGCCCAGGTGGCGTGCCGCCTGCACCCGTGCTTCTTGAGCCTGGCGTCAATCCTTGCCTTGCCCGCTCGCTTCAGATCGGCTGGGGTGGGCCAGGCGGCGATGACCTCCAAGACGGCGTCGTGCTCCAGCCAGGGCCCCACCACGGCCTCGAGGGCGGGGTGGATCTGGGTGTACAGGCCCCGGATCCGGTTAGCGCTCTGGTTGACCTGGCGGGCCAGGTCCAGGTCGAATCCCGTGAGCATCGACAAGGCGGCCGCGTCCTCGTCCGAGGCGCTGACGGCTCTCAGGGTGTGAGGCATGCTCCTGGCCGCGCCGGCGATGACGGCCGCGTCCTTCGCGTCGGTCTTGGCGCTGCCCGGCGTCAGGTCGGCGATGCGTCGCATCGACAGTCCGGGCAGGTAGCCCACGGTGATGCCCATGTCCTGGGCCACCGCCACGGCCAGGGCCCCGATGGTGGCGGGCTGGTCGACCACCACCAGCAGCCTCCCGTGGTCGGCCAGCTTGCCGTAAAGGGAACGCAGACGTGCCTCGTCATTGGGAAGGGGCTTGTCGAGGACCTTCCGCCCGTCCCGGCTCAGGGCCGTGGCCCAGTGGTCCGTCTTGCCGACGTCGATGCCGATGAAGACCTCGATGTCCTCGATATCCATCTCTCCTGCCGCCTCTCGGTCAAGTCGATACGGGGCCAGCCGGTGGACGACCGGTTCCGCACCCACGTTACGAAAGACCTCACACGCGGTGGGTCGTTCCCCTTATCAGCGGTCACCAGCGTCCGGCTGCTGCGGGTGACAACACCCCCCGGATCATCTACGGACAGGGGCAAGACATCATGCCCACAGCAACTGGCCCGGCCCCGGACCACCCAGGACCACCAACAAGGTAACGGGCAGGCTCAGCCGCGCTGGCGGCGCCGGGCGCGCACCGACGAGGCGGCGAGGACAGCGACGAGGAGGCACAAGCCTCCCCATGTCATGAGCGAGCCTGCGAGCGCCCCGACCACCGGCAGCAGGGACACACCCGAGAAGACCACGGCGAGCAGCAGGTTGACGGGCCCCAGCACCGCGACCGACGCCGGGCCGCGCTGCGCCGTCCAGTCGAGGTGGTCGTAGCGGCCGACGGGGCGCTGCAGCGCGGTGCGCAGCGAGCGGACGTGGACGGCGTGCGACACGGCGATGGCCACCACCAGGGTGGCGCCGATGACGACGGGCAGGAGCACCAGGACGTGGCTCCTGGAGGCGAAGCCGTCGGCCGTGCCCGTCAGCCCGTAGTGCACGGGGTAGGGGTCCGGCAGGTCCTCGTAGCGCGCCAGCAGCACGGACACGGTGGCAGCCAGCACGAGGGCCGCGCCCCAGTGCCAGGCCCAGCACACCCTCACCCCGGGGGTGGGCTCCTCAACGGTGCTCTGGCCCATCCTCGATCCCTCCGTCCAGGCGCCTGCTCTTCAGCAGCCAGGCAGGATTCTACTGGGCGGCGCGCGCAGGGCACGGGGTGGGAGCGCCTCACGGGCGCAGGCTAGCCTTACCGGCATGAGCCTCGCCGTCGTCACCGACTCCGCTGCCTGCCTGCCGGCGGCGCTCGCGGCCGAGCGCGGTATCGAGGTCGTCGAGCTGCCCGTCCTCACCGACGACGAGGGAGCGGCGACGACCTCGCGTCCCAGCGTCGCGGCCCTGACCGAGGCCTACGGCCGGGCGCTCGAGCGCGCTGACGAGGTCCTCGCCCTCCACGTGGGTGCCGCCCTGTCCGGAACGGTTGACAACGCCCTGTTGGCGGCCCGCGCCCTGGACCCTCACGAGGACGGGGCCCGGCGGGTGACGGTGCTCGACCTGGGCGTGTCCGGCGGGGCACTGGGCCTCGCCGTCCTGGCGGCGGCCGAGGCGGGCAGCGCACGGCGCGGCGCCGCCCGGGCCCGCGAGCTCGCCGCGCGCTCGAGCCTGTTCTTCCTCGTGGAGGACCTGTCCTGCCTGCACCGGGGTGGGCGCGTGGACCGGACGACGGCGCTGCTCGGCTCCACCCTCGGCATCCGACCGGTGCTGCGTGTGGCCACCACGGGCATCGAGGTGGTCGAGGCCGTGCGCGGCCGGGGCCGGGCCCGGCGCCGCCTCATCGAGCTGGCGGTCGGCGAGGCCGGCGGCCCGGTAGGAGGCAGGCGCTCGCGCAGGCCGGCGACCCCGGTCCAGCTCGCCGTGCACTACGGCGACGACCCTGCCGACGGGCGGGAGCTGGAGAACGACCTCGCCGAGGCGATGGCGCAGGCCGGCACGACGGTGGAGACGATCATGCGCTCCCCGGCCGACGCCGCCACCCGCGTGCACGTGGGTCCGGGGGCCCTGGGTGTCGTCGTCGCCCCGGCCCTGGGCGGCTGAGCACGGCGCAGGCGCCCAGGGCCGGGCTCCACAGGCCCGCCGCGTGACAGGGCAGGCCCGGGCTGTCCACAGGCGCGCCCCGCGACCTCGGGCCGGCGTCCTACCGTCGTGCCATGAGTGGCAGGCGGGTGGACCGGTCGGGGCGGGTGCCCCTGGAGACGCTCATCCGCGTCGCCTGCGCACCGGACCCCATCGAGCCCGTCACCCGTCCACGTCGCACCGGCCTGGCCCCGGCCGTCGCCATGGCCCTGGGAGCGCTGCTCATCGCCCTGGCGCTGCTGCTGGCCGCCCGCAGCCTGCTCACCGCCCCCGCCTCCCCGCCCTCCTCAGCCGGGGCCACGGCAACAGCCGGCGCGCTCTCGGGCAGCGACCTGGTGCCGGTGGACCCGGCCTCGGCGCCGGCCACCACGCCCGCAGAGCCTGACGGGGCGCGCGGCGGCGCCGACGGGCAGGTCGCCGTCCACGTGGCCGGGGCCGTGGTCTCGCCCGGCGTGGTCGTCCTGGCCGCGGGCGCGCGCGTCGCCGACGCCATCGACGCCGCAGGGGGTGCGGTACCGGAGGCGGACACGGACCAGCTCAACCTCGCGCGCGTGCTCACCGACGGCGAGCAGGTCCGTGTCCCGCGACAGGGCGAGGAGACCCTGACGGTGAGCGCAGGCCAGGGCCCCGCGCAACCGCGCCAGGACGGTGCCGGGGGCCCCTCCGTGCCCGGGCGCGTCAACCTCAACACCGCCGACGCCACCGAGCTCGAGACGCTGCCCGGCATCGGACCCGCACTGGCCCAGCGGATCCTCAGCTACCGCGCCGAGCACGGCGCCTTCACCAGCGTTGACGAGCTCACCGCCGTCTCCGGCATCGGCAGCGCCCGGCTCGAGGCGCTGCGGGACCTGGTGGTCCTGTGACGGGCGCGGACCCCACCCCGCAGGACACGACCCCGCCGGTCCCCGGCCACGAGGACCCAGCGGGACGGGGGACGCCCGCCATCGGTGCGCACGGCGTGCCCGGTGGAGGCGGGCGAGGCACCGAGCAGGCCAGGAGGCAGCACCTGCGCCGCGCCCCCGCGCCTGAGCCACTGGACCTGCGGCTCGCTCCCGCGGCGGTGGCGGCCTGGGGCGCGGCCGGGTGGGCAGTGGGCCACAGCGCAGGCCTGAGCGCCCTTGTGGCGCTCGGGCTCGCCGCCGTGGCCGGCGCGCTCGTTCCCCTCACCAGACGCCTGCGTCCCGCCCGCCACCGCGCCGACCCGCGCCCGGGCGCCGAGGTGCCCGGGGGCGCCGCCCGGGGCTCGGCCTGCGCCAGCGTCCTGCTCGTGGTGATCACCGCCGCCTGCGTGCTCACCGTGACCGCAGCCGCCCAGCACGCCCGCGACCTCGACCCCCTGACCCACGCCGCCTCCGGCTCCGGAGCGAGCGAGCTCACCGCCACGGTCATGACCTGCCCGCGGGTCATCGCCTCCGCCCGCTCGACGACCACGCTCGTCGAGCTTGAGGTCCACGAGGTCAACGGGCGGGCCTCTCGGGCGGGCGCTCTGGTCCTGGGGGGCTCTGCCTGGGTGGACGTCCCCCTCGGCGCCCATGTGAGGGTCACAGGCGTCCTGCAGGCCACTGAGCCCGGTGAGGCGCAGGCAGCCGTCCTCGGTCGCGACGCCGAGGTGGAGGTCATCGCGCCTCCCAACGGGGTGCTGGCGCTCGTCGGCCGCCTGCGCGAGGGCCTGGCCGGCGCCGTCGCGCGCCCCGCCGACCACCCGCCCGCGGACGGCACCTGGCCCGCCGGCAGCCGTGAGCTCGTCAGCGGCGTCGCCCTCGGTGACGACCACGTCCTGCCCCAGAGGGTGAGGGAGCAGATGCGCGCCGTGGGCCTGACCCACCTGACCGCCGTCTCCGGCCAGCACGTGGCGCTTGTCGTCGGGCTCGCGCTCACGGTGCTCGGGCCCGTGCCGCGCTGGGCGCGTGCCGGGATCGGCGCGCTGCTGCTGACGGCGCTCGTCGTCCTCGTCAGGCCTGGTGGGTCCGTGCTGCGCGCCGCCGTCATGGGGGCGGTCATGCTCGCCGGAGTCGGAGCCGGAAGACGCTCAGCCACCGTCCCGGCACTGTGCGCCGCCGTCGTCGCGCTCGTCATGCTCGACCCGTGGGCCTCGCGCAGCTACGGCTTCGCCCTGTCCGTCACCGCCACCGCGGGCATCGTGCTGTGGGCAGGACCGGTCCAGGCCGCCCTGTCCCGGCGGCTGCCCAGGTGGCTGGCCGCGGCCGTGGCCCTGCCGCTCGTCGCCCAGGCGGCCTGCGCCCCGGTGCTCGTCACCCTCCAGCCGCAGACCGGCCTGTGGGCCGTGCCCGCCAACGTCATCGCGGCCCCGCCGGTGCCCGTGGCGACCGTCTGCGGCCTCCTGGCGGCCCTCGTCAGCCCCCTGTCACCCGGTCTGGCGCGCCTGCTGGCCTGGCCGGCGCTGGCCTCCTGCGCCTGGCTGGCGGGCGTGGCCCGGTTCTTCGCGGCACTGCCGGGAGCGGTCATCGTCTGGCCCCGGGGGAGTGGGAGGGGCGCTGCTGCTGGCCGCCGTCGAGGCTGTGGGTGCGGTGCTCCTCAGCCGGCGCGCACGCCGGCGCGTGCTCGGACGTCGAGGCGTGTGGCCACCGCGTGGCAGGCTTGGCCCATGGCCTCACCTCGAACCTCGCGCGGAACGCGCCGTGCGCCTGCAGGGCCCTGCTGGGACGAGGTCGTTCTCGCCCCGATCGTCCTCATCCGCTCCGGCGAGGAGGTCCTTGCGGACCGGGCCGTGGGGCGCCTGCTGGCCCAGGCCCGCGAGAAGGACCCGACGACGCAGGTCACCACCCTCGAGGCCGCCTCCTACGAGCCCCACCAGCTGAGCACGCTCGTCTCCCCGTCCCTCTTCGGTGAGCCCCGGCTCGTGCTCGTGCCCGCCCTTGAGCAGATGACCGACGCCCTGTTGACGGACCTGCTGGCCTACACCGCCGCCGCGGACCCTGACGTCACTGTCATCCTGCGTCACAACGGGGGGCAGCGGGGCAAGAGGCTGCTGGAGGCCCTGGCGGCCTCCCCGTACCCCGTCGTCACCATCGAGGCCGTCAAGTCCCCCAGGGACAAGGCCGCACTGGTCGCTGCGGACCTGCGTCGCAGGGGCCGGCGTGCGGACGCCGAGGCAGTCGGGGCCCTGGTGGACGCCCTCGGCTCGGACCTGCGCGAGCTTCTCAGCGCCGTTGACCAGCTCGCGGCGGACACCGAGGGCACCATCACCGTGCGCGAGGTCAACACCTACTACGCCGGGCGCTTCGAGGCCACCGGCTTCACCGTGGCGGACGCCGCCGCGGCCGGGGACGTCGCCCGGGCCGTCACGGCCCTGCGCCACGCCATCGCCACGGGCACCGAGCCCGTCCCGATCGTCTCCGCCCTGGCGATGAAGATCCGCCAGCTCGCCCGCGTCGCCGCCGCCGGCGGGCGCAACCTGTCCGCCCGGGACCTGGGGATGGCCCCCTGGCAGGTGGACCGGGCGCGGCGCGAGCTGTCCGGGTGGAGTGACGACGCCCTGGCCACCGCGATCGTCGCCGTCGCCCGCGCCGACGCCGAGGTCAAGGGCGGCTCCCGGGACCCGGTGCACGCGGTCGAGCGGGCGGTGCTCGCCATCTGCCGGGCCCGTCGCGCCCGGAGGCGCTGAGCCGCGGTCACAGTGGCACCGAGGGCCGCCCGGTGCCGCCGTGCCTGCCCCGGTACGGCCTACTTCTTGCGGTACAGGGACTTCGTGGCGAAGACCGGCTCGTTGGTCACCTGGACCCCCAGCGAGCGGAAGATGCCCTCGTCCACGCTGCCCAGGATCGTCGAGGTGTGCACGTCGCAGCCGCGCAGGCTCTCGAGCTGGTCGAGCGCCGCCTGGGCATCGGGGTCGCTCGAGGCGGACACCGCCAGGGCGATGAGCACCTCGTCAGTGTGCAGGCGCGGGTTGCGCGAGCCCAGGTGCTGGGTCTTGAGCGCCTGGATGGGCTCGATCGAGGCCTTGGCGAGCAGGTCCTTCTTGGGGTCCAGCCCGGCCAGGGCCTTGAGGGCGTTGAGGAGCATGGCGGAGCAGGCGCCCAGGAGGGCGGAGGTCTTGCCCACGACGATCCTGCCGTCGGGCAGCTCGAGCGCGGCCGCCGGGGCCTTGGTCGACTTCGCCACGCGCAGGGCGGCGGGGACGACGGGGCGGTCCTCCTTGGTCACGCCCAGCTTCGTCATGAGCAGGGCGATGCGCCCGGACTGCACCGGGTCCGTCATCTCGCGCCTCTCGGTGACCAGGGCCTTGTAGTAGCGGCGGATGACCTCCTGCTCGCTGGCCCTGCGGCAGGCCTCGTCGTCGCTGATGCAGTGCCCGGCCATGTTGACGCCCATGTCCGTGGGCGAGCGGTAGGGGGAGGAGCCCAGGATCTCCTCGAAGAGGCGGTTGAGGACGGGGAAGATCTCGACGTCGCGGTTGTAGTTGACCGTCTGGACTCCGTAGGCGGCCAGGTGGAAGGGGTCGATCATGTTGACGTCGTCCAGGTCCGCGGTGGCGGCCTCGTAGGCGATGTTGACCGGGTGGTCCAGGGGCAGGTTCCAGATCGGGAAGGTCTCCCACTTAGCGTAGCCGGAGGACACGCCGTGCAGGTGGTCGTGGTACATCTGCGACAGGCAGGTGGCCATCTTGCCCGAGCCGGGACCGGGTGCGGTGACGACGACGAGGTCGCGCTCGGTCTCGATGTACTCGTTCCTGCCCAGCCCGTGCTCGGAGACGATGCGGGCGACGTCGTTGGGGTAGCCGGGGATGATGAAGTGCCGGTAGACCTTGAGCCCCAGCTTCTCGAGCTTGCGGCGCACGGCCTTGGCCTCGCGGTTGTCATCCGTCCACTGGGTGATGACGACGCTGCCCACGTACAGGCCGTAGTCACGGAAGGCGTCCACGTGACGCAGGATCTCGTCCTCGTAGGAGGTGCCCAGGTCCGCACGGACCTTGCGGCGCTGGAAGTCACGGGCGTTGACGGCGACGATGATCTCGACCTCGTCCGCCATCTCCTTGAGCATGACGATCTTGTTGTCCGGGCTGAAGCCGGGCAGCACGCGCGAGGCGTGCATGTCGTCCACCAGCTTGCCGCCGAACTCGAGGTAGAGCTTGCCGCCGAACTGCGCCCGCCGGGCGGCGATGTGCTCGGACTGCGTCCTGATGTACTCGTCGCGGTCAAATCCTGTGCGCATGCGCTCTCCTCGTCCCTCGCTGTCGGAGCGGCCGCAGGCGGCCGGTCCGGGCACGGTGACGGGCACCGGCCCGATGAAGACTACCGCCGGGACGTGTTGCCGCCTCGTGTCACGGGGGCGACGCCCCTGCTCTCATCGTCACAACGGGTCAGGCGCGCGCCGCCGCACCAAGGGGCTCAGATGGCGACGGCGAAGGGGCGCCTGCCGTGCGGGAGACGCCCCTTCGCCGTGTCGCGGCGGGCCGGTGGCCAGAGCCGGGTCTGCTCAGAGGGAGGCGACGCGCTTGGCCAGCTTGGACTTGCGGTTCGCGGCCTGGTTCTTGTGGATGACGCCCTTGGAGACGGCCTTGTCGAGCTTGCGGGCGGCCTTCTTCAGGCCCTCCTCAGCGGCGGCCTTGTCGCCGGCCTCGACGGCCTCGCGGACGCGACGCACGTAGGTCTTGAGCTCGGACTTGACGGACTGGTTGCGCAGGCGGGCCTTCTCGTTGGTCTTGATGCGCTTGATCTGGGACTTGATGTTCGCCACTGTGGGAGACGCTTTCTTGAAGTCGGATTCGGTCAATGGCCGGAGAGAGGGTTGGCGCACACAGGCCAAGAGGTGGTGGAAGCACCTGGCGGGCCCGGTCGCCGGACCCCACGGCCGGCCAGGCCAGAGGTCCAAGAGGGGACCTTACCAGCCTGCCCCCTCCGGCGGCCGCCGCGCCGGAGGGGGGCAGGACGTGAGGTGCGTCAACACCCTGCGCGGGGGCGCGCTCAGCGCCGCGTCGCGGCCTTCATGGTGCCGACGAAGGCGACCAGCTCCTCGCGCAGGGCCCCCAGCGCCCGCTGGCGCCCGGCGGGCCCGCCTGCCAGCAGGGCCGGCACGTGCTCCTCGATGATCCTCACCACGGCCGAGCCGGAGATGGCCCCGTCCGCCCCCGCCGCAATCGCCTCAGCGACCTGCTGCGGCGTCGAGATGCCGAATCCGAGCATGACCGGCGCGGCCGCCTCCGCACGCAGGCGCGCCACCGACTGCGCCAGGCCCGCCGTCGACGAGGCCCGCTCGGTGCCCGTCACGCCGACGCGCGAGACCGCGTACACGTAGCCGCGCGAGCTGCGGGCCACCCCGTCGAGGGTGTCGGCGGATGCCGACGGCGGGGCGATGTACACGGCGTCGATCCCGGCGGCCCGGGCCGCGGTCGAGAAGGCGTCACCCTCACGCACCGGCACGTCCGGCAGCAGCACCGAGTCCACACCGCTGGCCGCGCACAGGCCGTAGAAGGCCTCCAGGCCGACGGCGAAGGGCACGTTGCCGTAGATGAGCAGCCCGATGGGCAGGTCCGGGTGGCGCTCACGCACCCGGGTCACCACCTGCATCGAGGAGCGCAGTCCCGTGCCCGCCTCAAGTGCGCGGATGTGGGCGCGCTGGATCGTGGGGCCGTCGGCCACCGGGTCGGAGAAGGGCACACCCAGCTCGAGGGCGTCGGCGCCGCCCTCGATGAGCGCCTCGATGACGCTCTCGTTGAGAGCGGCTGTGGGGTCACCGAGCATGACGAAGGGCACGAAGGCACCCTCACCCCGCTGGCTCAGGCGGTGGAACATGGCGGGGTAGCGTGACATCTCAGGCCTCCTTAGCGGCGCTCGCGCCGTTGCCGTGCTGGGCCAGGCCCAGGTACTCGTTGCGTTTGCCCATATCGGCCAGCATCCGTGAGGCACGGCCCACAGCACTGTCCGCGCTGAAGGAGCCGCCCAGGCGCATACGGATCTGGTCGAGGTCCTTGTCACCGCGGCCGGACAGGCACACGAGCAGGTGCGGTGTGGGCGCGTCGGCCGGGGTCTGGCGCGCGATCCTCAGCGCCTGCGCCAGGGCGTGGGCGGACTCCAGGGCGGGGATGATGCCCTCGAAGCGGGAGAGCTGGACGAAGGCCTCGACGGCCTCGTCGTCGGTGACCCCGACGTAGGAGGCGCGCCCGCTGTCCGCCAGCCAGGCGTGCTCGGGCCCCACCCCCGGGTAGTCGAGGCCGGCGGAGACGCTGAAGGACTCCTCCACCTGCCCCTCATCGGTGCGCATGAGGTAGGAGTGCGCGCCGTGCAGGATGCCCAGGCGGCCCGCGTTGATCGGGGCGCCGTGGCGGCCCGAGTCCAGGCCCTCACCGGCCGGCTCGACGCCGATGAGGCCCACGCCCTCGTCCGCGATGAACTCGCTGAACATGCCGATGGCGTTCGAGCCGCCCCCCACGCAGGCGATGACCTGGTCGGGCAGACGCCCGGTGAGGGCGAGCAGCTGGGCACGCGCCTCGACGGAGATGCAGCGGTGGTACTCGTGGACGATCGTCGGGAAGGGGTGGGGACCGGCCGCCGTGCCCAGCAGGTAGTGGGTGGTGGCGAAGGACGCGGTCCAGTCGCGCAGGGCCTCGTTGACGGCGTCCTTGAGCGTGCCCGCGCCGCTGGCCACGGGCACGACCCGCGCCCCCATGAGCTCCATGCGCTCGACGTTGGCGGCCTGGCGCACGACGTCGGTGGCCCCCATGTACACGGTGCAGTCCAGGCCCAGCAGGGCGCAGACCATCGCGGTGGCCGTGCCGTGCTGGCCGGCACCGGTCTCGGCGATGATGCGGGTCTTGCCCATGCGCTTGGCCAGCAGGGCCTGACCGAGGACCTGGTTGCCCTTGTGGGCGCCGCCGTGGACGAGGTCCTCGCGCTTGAGGAAGATGCGCGCGTTGCCCTCGCGCGGCAGGTTGCGCAGCTCGGTGACCGGGGTGGGACGCCCGAGGTAGCGGCGCAGGAGCTCGTCGAACTCGGCGTGGAAGGCGGGGTCCGCCTGCGCCTCGATGAAGGCGTCCTCGAGCTGGTCGAGGGCGGGGATGAGCAGCTCGGGCACGTACTGGCCGCCGTAGGGGCCGAAGTAGGCGCTGAGCCTGGGGTGGTGGTGGCCGTCATGGGGGCGGGCTCCCACCGGCGGCGTGGCGGTCCCGGGCGCGGGGCCGACGGCGGCCACCAGGCCCTCGGGGCCGGCGGGTGCGGGGTGGTCGGTCATGGTCTTCTCCCGGGTGGTGGGGACGCGGACAGCGGTGGCGAGGCAGGCGGCCAGGGCCGCAGGGTCCTCGGCGGCCGCGAGCGAGGAGCCGATGAGCAGGGCGTCGGCCCAGGGCGCCAGGCGACGCACGTCGTCGGCACTGGCTACCCCGGACTCACCCACGAGGACGACCCCGGCGGGGGCCAGCGGGGCCATCTGCTCGGTGCGGGCCACGTCGGTCGCCAGGGTGCGCAGGTCACGGTTGTTGATGCCGATGACGCTGGCCCCCAGGGCGGCGGCGCGGTGCATCTCCTCGGCGGTGGACACCTCGGTGAGGACCTCCATGCCCAGCCAGGCGGCCAGAGCCGCCAGCTCACGGTGGACGTCGTCGGGGATGACGGAGAGCATGAGCAGGATCGCGTCGGCCCCCAGCGAGCGGGCCGCCAGCACCTGCACCTCGTCAACGATGAAGTCCTTGCACAGCACCGGGCAGTCGACGACGGCGCGCACGGCGGCCAGGTCGTCGAAGGACCCGTTGAAGCAGTCGGGCTCGGTGAGCACGGACACGGCCGCAGCCCAAGGCCGGTACATGCCGGCCAACACGGCCGGGTCGTAGTCGGAGCGGATCGTGCCCAGCGAGGGCGAGGCGGACTTGCACTCCAGCACGAGCGCCGGCTGCGGGGAGCGCAGCGGGCCCGAGCGGCGGCGCAGCACCGCGCTGAAGGAGCGTTCGCTGCGCTCCAGGTCCTCGGCGCGCAGGTGACCGAAGCGCTTGCGCAGCTCGGGCAGGCGGGCGCGGCGCGCCTCGACGATGGAGTCGAGGACGGTGCCGGAGACGATGAGGCGCTCGCTCACGGGCACCCGGTCGGGACGTCGGGCGCCGCCCGCGCCCAGAGCGGGCAGGCCGGCCGAGAGGGTGACGGGCCCGGTCGGCACGCTCATGAGGCCACCTCCTCGTGCGTCGTGGCCGGGAAGGACACCATGCGGTCGAGGTGCTCGGCGACCCGCCCGCTTGCCAGCTGCTCCAGGGCCGCCTGGGTGCCCTCGCGCAGCGTGCCCACCCGGCCCGCGAGGTACAGCAGGGCACCGGTGTTGACGGCGATGGCGTCACGGTGGCCCTCGCGCCCCCGGCCCTCGAAGACCTCACGCAGGAGGTGGGCGTTCTCGGCGGGACGTCCACCGAGCACCTCCGACAGGTCACGTGTGGGCACCCCCAGCTCCTCGGGGGTGACGGTGAAGGAGCGGATGCCCTCGGGGGTCACCTCACGCACGGTGGTGGCACCGTGCACGGTGATCTCGTCCAGGCCCAGGCCGTGGATGACCAGGGCGCGCTCGCGGCCCAGGCGCTTAAGGCTGTGGGCGATCATGTCCATCTTCGTGACGTCGGCGACGCCCATGACCTGGTAGCTCAGGCGCGCGGGGTTGATCAAGGGGCCCAGCAGGTTGAACACGGTGGGTGTGCGCAGGGCCGCTCGCACGGGAGCGACGAAGCGCATCGCCGGGTGGTAGGCCTGGGCGAAGAGGAAGGTGAAACCGGCCTCCTCCAGCATGCGGGCAGCCTGCGGCGGCCTGAGCTCCAACGCCAGCCCCAGGGCCCCGACGACGTCCGCGGCCCCTGTTGTCGAGGACACGGCGCGGTTGCCGTGCTTGGCGACCGTCAGCCCCATGGAGGCGGCGGTGAGGCCCGCACCGGTTGAGATGTTGATCGTGCCCACCCCGTCGCCCCCGGTGCCGACGATGTCGCACAGGGGTTTGGAGACCGCGGGGAAGGGACGGGCGGCGGCACGGAAGGCGTGGGCGGCGCCGGCGAGCTCGTCGGCGCTCTCGCCCCGGGCGTGCAGGGCGGCCAGCAGGGCAGCGGTCTCGACGTCGGTGAGCAGTCCCGCGCCCAGGGCGGTGAAGACGCTGCAGGCCTCCTCATAGGACAGGACGCGTCCCTGGATGATGGCGCGCACGAGGAGGCGTGCGGCCTCGGCCTGCTCCTCGGGGTCGTCCGCCGTGGTGCTCACGGCGTTGTCAGCGGGTGCGGTGGTCATGGTGCCCTCCTGGGGTCGTGGTGGTCGGGTGCGGGCCAGGCGGTGTGCGGCGGGCGCGGCTCAGGCGGTGCGGGCCAGAGCGGTGATGAGTGCGCGAAGGATCGTCGGCCCCTGCGGGGTGAGGACCGACTCGGGGTGGAACTGCAGGCCGATGACGGGCCGGTGGCGGTGGCGCGCGGCCATGACGACGTCGGCGCCGGCCGGGTCCTCGCCGGTGGTGACCGCCAGCGCGACAAGATCCGCGGGCAGCGTCCGGGTACCCAGTGAGTGGTACCGGGCGACGTCGAGGGGCCCGCCGTCCAGGACCGCGAGGGCGGCGTCGGCGCGTCCCGCCTCGGTGACGGCGACCCGTACGCTGCGTCCGTGCACGGGGACGACGCGGCCGATGCGGGCGCCGCAGGCCTCGACGATGGCCTGGAAGCCCAGGCAGATGCCCACCGTGGGCACGCCCCGGGTGAGGGCGGTCTCGGTCAGTGTCATGAGGCAGCCGCTGGTGCTCGGGTGCCCGGGCCCGGGTGACAGGCACAGGACGGGGCGCTCGTGGTGGCCGCGCTCCTCGGCGGTGGGCTCCAGGGCGGCCAGGACGACCTCGGAGCTTACCGTGTTGCGGTAGACCTCGATGTCGGCGCCCAGGGAGGCGATCTGGTCGACGAGGTTGTAGACGAAGGAGTCGCGGTTGTCGAGCAGGACCACTCGCATCTCAGGCCTCCTTGGGGGTGTCGGTGTCGATGATGAGGTCGGCGCCCTGCGCGGCCGCGACCGCGTGCAGCACCGCCGAGGCCTTGTGCACCGTCTCGGCGGCCTCCGCGGCTGCAACGGAGGCGGACACGACCCCCGCCCCCGCCTGGACGAGGGCCCGCCCGTGGCGGACGAAGGCCGAGCGGATGACGATGCACGTGTCCAGCTCGCCGTCGCCGCGCAGGTAGCCCACCGAGCCACCGTAGGAGCCGCGGCGCACGCCCTCGGTGAGGCGGATGAGCTCGGCCGCACGCAGCTTGGGCGCGCCGGTGAGCGTGCCCATCGTCATCGAGGCCCGCAGGGCGTCGAGGGCGTCCAGCCCCGGTGCGAGCGTTCCGCTGACCTCGCTCACCAGGTGCATGACCCGGCTGTAACGGTCTACCCGCAGCAGGTCGTGCACGCGGCGGGTGCCGGGCACGCTCACCCGGGCGACGTCGTTGCGGGCCAGGTCGACGAGCATGACGTGCTCGGCGACCTCCTTGGCGTCCGTGCGCAGCTCGAGCTCCAGGCGGGTGTCGAGCTCGTGGTCCACCGAGCCGTCCGGGGCCAGGCCGCGCGGGCGGGTGCCGGCGATGGGACGGATGGAGACCGTGCCGGTGCGCGCCGAGTGCAGCAGGGCGGACTCGGGGGAGGCGCCCAGCAGCTCGAAGCCGGGGGCGGCCACGTAGAACATGTAGGGGCTGGGGTTGGCCAGGCGCAGCTCGTGGTAGGCGGCCAGGGCGTTGGGGCAGGGCATCGTGAAGTCCCGGGAGGGCACCACCTGGTAGACCTCCCCGGCGGCGATGGACTCCTTGAGCCGTTCGACCTGTGCCGCGAAGCCGGCGTCGGACTGCGTGGGTGCGGCGTGCACCACCGGGCGCCTCGTGCGGGTGGCGCCGGGGCGCGGGCCCCCGCCGGGGACCGTCGTGCCGCCGACTGTTGCCCCGTGGACCGGCGCAGTGGTGTCGGTGGCGTCGGCGGTGTCGGTGGCGTTGATGGCGCGGGCCAGCGCCTCCATCCGGGACGCCAGGTCCTCGCCGTCCACGCTGGCCCCCACGAGGCTCGCCTCGCGGGTGGGGTGGTCGATGACGAGGAGGATCCGGGCGTCGTAGAAGAGGTAGTCGGGGCAGGTGTTGGCCCCCGGTGCCACCTCCGGCAGAGCCTCGAAGGTCGCCAGGTAGTCGAAGGCGACCACACCCGCCTCGAGCGGCAGGTGCGGGTGGTCCACCTCCGCGCCGGCCAGCACCCGCAGCGGCTCCACCGTGGACAGGGCACTCAGGCGCTCGCGCTCCTCGAGGCGGGCGCCGTCAACTGGCGGGATCGTGAGGGTGAGGCGGTGGTCCGCCTCGGCTCTCACGTGCTCGCCCAGGACGGTGCGTAGGCGGGCCAGGGCGGCCTCGCCGTCGGCTCGCGCCTGCGGCAGGGCCTCGACGAGGACGGACTCTCCCTCACAGGTGAGCCGGGCGGAGGCCTCCAGGACCGCGATGGTCGTGCGCGAGACCTTGGTGGCGGTGTCAACGGACTCCAGCAGAACCGTGTCCACAGGCCGCCGGCGGCCCGTGACGGGGTCTGTGGTCGTGGCCAGCAGGCTGGCGGTGGCCAGGTGCTCGAGCAGCCGTCCGCAGTCCGGCTGGTAGCGCACGCCGCGGGTGAGCACCGTCGGCGACGGCGCGGGGGAGGGGGGCTTCATGAGGGGTCTCCTCGGTCCGTGCCACCGACGGCCTGCCCCGAGTGCACGAAGAGCCCGCCTGGTGGCGAGCTCTGGTGTTCTGCTTCCGCGTACGCGACTGTGTGGCTCGCCCTTAGGGGAGCCACCACCAGCTGCGGGAGGAGAACGCGGTCATGGCTGTGAGCCTAGGTGGCAGGCGCCCGGAGCGCCAACACCGGCGTGCTGTCGTGTCTCATGGTGAGACGGGGACCGGGTTCAGGCCTCGACAGCCTCCAGCCCGACCGCCTCCCGGTGCTGGCCCTGCCCGTCGGCTGCGCCCTGGTGCTGTCGGCTGCGCCTCCAGACGAGCGCAGCGGCCACGGCCACGACGGCGGCGACCGCCCAACCGCCGCCGGCACCGATCCACGCGGCGAAGACCGCCAGGCCGACGGTGGCGTAGACCGTCGCCCAGATCGCCGAGCCGAGCATGACGGCGGGCAGGTACAGGCGCAGCGGCATGAGCGTCACCCCCGCCCACAGCTGGACGAAGGACTGCACCCCGACGGTCAGGAAGGACAGAGGGACAGCGATGATCCCCCAGCGCTCGGCCATGGCCCGGGCGCTGACGTACATGGGGCTGGTGAGCATCCCGGCGAAGCGCGAGCGCTCAGCGCCCCTGCTCAGACCCCGGCCGATCCAGTGGATGGCGTTCGAGCGCAGCATGGCCACGCACCACAGGACGCCCCAGGCCCACAGGAGGGGAAGCTCAAGAATCTGGTCGATCACGGCGCCCCAGCGTAGGGAACGCGTCGCAGGGGTGACAGCGGCGTCAGAAAAGACGCGCCGGGTGCGCTCCTGGCCCGGGACCCTTCCTTCCCGCCATCCCCACGATCCTCGGGCACAGGCGCCGTACCCGGCCGGCGCGCTGTGCTCGACACCACGGCGGCACCCGTTTGTGCGTGCGCCAGGCGGGGCAGGAGGCATGATCTGACTGTGACCGCCCCGCTCCTGAGCATCGTCGTGCCCTCCTACAACGCTGCGGCGTGGCTCGAGCGCTGCCTTGACAGCCTCACCGTCGAGGGGGGTGAGGTTGAGGTCGTCGTCGTTGACGACGGCTCCACCGACTCCACCCTGGTCCTGGCGCAGGAGCTGGCTGCGCGCTCGGACGGCGTCGTCGTCGTGCACCAGGAGAACAAGGGCCACGGCGGCGCGGTCAACACGGGCGTCGTCCACGCCACGGGCACGTGGCTCAAGGTCTGCGACGCCGATGACGCCCTGGACCCGCTGGCCCTGCGCGCCCTGCTCGCCCGCCTGCGCCAGTGGCAGAGCGACGGCTGCGCCCCGGACCTCGTCGTCACGAACTTCGTCTACGTCCGTGAGGGCTCCGAGGCGTGGCGGAGCCTGGGGCGGCGCGCCCTGCCGCTTGCCAGGCGGCGGCCGGCCTCCAGGCGCGCGGCCCACACCGTAAGGTTCCACGGTCTGCTGCCCGAGGGCAGGATCGGCACCTGGGACGACGTGCGCCGCTTCCGTGCGGACCAGTACCTCATGATGCACGCGCTGGTGTACCGCACCGACATGCTGCGCGCCTCGGGCACCGTCCTGCCCGAGCACTGCTTCTACGTGGACAACCTCTTCGCCTTCGAGCCGCTCACCGCCGTCGGGTCCCTGACGTACCTCGACATCGACCTGTACCTGTACACGATCGGGCGCGAGGGCCAGTCCGTTGCCGACGACGTCATCGTGCGCCGCCTGGACCAGCACGACCGGGTCAACGCCCTCATGCTCGAGGCGCTGCCGGCCGAGGGCGAGGTCTGCGACTCCCTGTACGGCTACCTCCTGCACTACTACCTCATCAGCTGCGTCGTCATCTCCACGATGGCCCTGCGCTCGGGCACGGAGCAGAACCTCGCGATCAAGGACGGCCTGTGGCGCCGGATGGCCGAGCGGCGCCCGGACGTGCACCGCCGCCTGCGCCGGACGGTGCTGGGCCGTGCCATGAACCTGCACGGGGTGCTAGGACGGCGTGTGCCCGTCCTCGGCTACCACCTCGCCCGCCGCGCCCTCAACCTCAACTGAGCCCTCGCTGGGCTCAGGGCGGGGACTGCTGCGCCGGTGCGGGCGCCGTGCCTCCTGCCCGCTCCTGCGCCCGCGGTTCCCCAGGCCCGCGGCGGCGGCCCGCGCGTTGAGGGACCCGCCGGACCGAAGGGGCCCGTCTCACAGCGTTCGGTTCCGGCGGCGGATGCGGGCCGTGGGAGACTGGGCGCAGTTGTCTGACCCTGACCCGGAAGAGCCCACGTGTCACCGATCCCCACGCCCGAGCAGGCCGCCACCGTCACCCCTGCGGCCACCGCGCCCGAGCTGCTTCGGAACTTCTCGATCATCGCGCACATCGACCACGGCAAGTCGACCCTGGCAGACCGCATGCTGCAGGCCACCGGCGTCGTCCAGCCGCGCGACATGCGCGCCCAGTACCTGGACCGCATGGACATCGAGCGCGAGCGCGGCATCACCATCAAGTCGCAGGCCGTGCGCATGCCCTGGACCGTGGACGACCCCGACGGGCCGCGCACCTACGCGCTCAACATGATCGACACCCCCGGCCACGTGGACTTCTCCTACGAGGTCAACCGCTCCCTGGCGGCCTGCGAGGGCGCCGTCCTGCTCGTTGACGCCGCCCAGGGCGTCCAGGCCCAGACGCTGGCCAACCTCTACATGGCCATCGAGGGCGACCTCACCATCATCCCCGTGCTCAACAAGATCGACCTGCCGGCAGCGGAGCCCGAGAAGCACGCGCGTGAGATCGCCTCCATCATCGGCTGCGAGATCGAGGAGGTCCTGCAGGTCTCGGGCAAGACCGGCGACGGCGTGCCCGAGCTGCTCGACCGCATCGTCGAGGCCGTCCCGGCGCCCTCCGGGGACCCGGGCGGGCCTGCCCGCGCCATGATCTTCGACTCCGTCTACGACACCTACCGTGGCGTCGTCACCTACGTGCGAGTCGTCGATGGCGCCCTCAGGCCCCGCGAGCGCATTGAGATGCTGTCCACCGGCGCCGTCCACGACCTGCTCGAGATCGGTGTCATCAGCCCCGAGCCGCAGCCCTCCAAGGGCCTGGGCGCCGGTGAGGTCGGCTACCTCATCACGGGCGTCAAGGACGTGCGCCAGTCCAAGGTCGGTGACACGGTCACCACCGCCCAGGCCCCCGCCACCAAGCCGCTGGACGGCTACCAGGACCCCAAGCCCATGGTCTTCTCCGGCCTGTTCCCCGTGGACGGCTCGGACTTCCCGAACCTGCGCGACGCGCTGGACAAGCTCAAGCTCAACGACGCCGCCCTCACCTACGAGCCGGAGACCTCCGTGGCGCTGGGCTTCGGCTTCCGCTGCGGTTACCTCGGCCTGCTGCACCTGGAGATCATCCGCGAGCGCCTGGAGCGCGAGTTCAACCTCGACATCATCTCCACCGCCCCCTCGGTGGTCTACGAGGTGACGATGGAGGACCGCAGCACGCACACGGTCACCAACCCCTCGGAGTTCCCCGAGGGCAAGGTGGTGGACGTGCGTGAGCCGGTCGTGTCCGCCACGATCCTCACCCCCAGCGAGTTCGTGGGCACGGTGATGGAGCTGTGCCAGTCGCGCCGCGGCACGATGAAGGGCATGGACTACCTGTCCGAGGAGCGGGTGGAGATGCACTACACCCTGCCGCTGGCGGAGATCGTCTTCGACTTCTTCGACGCCCTGAAGTCCCGCACCCGCGGCTACGCCTCGCTGGACTACGACATGGACGGTGAGCAGAGCGCGGACCTGGTCAAGGTGGACATCCTGCTCAACGGGGACAAGGTGGACGCCTTCAGCGCCATCGTCCACAAGGACGCCGCCTACTCCTACGGCCTCATGATGACCAAGCGCCTCAAGGAGCTCATCCCGCGCCAGCAGTTCGAGGTCCCGGTGCAGGCCGCAGTCGGCTCGCGCATCATCTCGCGCGAGACGATCCGCGCCCTGCGCAAGGACATGCTCGCCAAGTGCTACGGCGGCGACATCTCCCGCAAGCGCAAGCTGCTGGAGAAGCAGAAGGAGGGCAAGAAGCGCATGAAGGCAATCGGCCGCGTGGAGGTGCCCCAGGAGGCCTTCATCGCCGCCCTGGGCGCGGACACCCCCACCGGCAAGGACAAGTAAGACACTCAGGTCAGGCAGGTCGATGAGCACCACCCACGGGCACAGGAGCGCCAGCACCTGTGGCGTTGAGCAGGCCGGCCCCACTCGCGGGTGCGGCGAGCCCGCCGCCGAGCAGGTCGGCTGAGGGGGCTCGATGGTCCAGGTCCACCCAGCCAGGTCGCACGCCGTCCACTCGCGCGTGCGCTCCTTCTCACGCGCGGGAGGGCGCCTGACGGAGGCGCAAAAGCAGGCGCTGGCCCAGCACGGGGCCGAGTACGTCATCGACGTGCCGCGTGCCGACGCCATCCGCACCGTCGACGCGCGCTTTAGCCTCGAGCCCTGCGCGGCCTTCGGCCACCCTGGACAGACGCGCCCCCTGGTGGTCGAGGTCGGCTCCGGCGGCGGGGAGGCGCTCCTCGCGGCCGCCGCGCAGTGCCCCGGCACCGACTACCTGGCGGTCGAGGTGTGGCAGACCTCCATCGCCAAGATCGTGCGTGACGCCGCCCGTGCCGGGCTGCGCAACCTGCGGGTCGTGCCCGCTGACGCCTCCCAGCTGCTGGCCACCGCGCTGCCCGTGGCGAGCGTGAGCGAGGTGTGGGTCTTCTTCCCCGACCCGTGGCGCAAGCCCCGCCACCGCAAGCGCCGCCTGGTCAACGAGGCCTTCGCGGACTCGGTCGCCCGCGTGCTGCGTGGAGGTGGCGTGTGGCGCCTGGCCACCGACTGGGCGGACTACGCCTGGCAGATGCGTGACGTCCTCGAGCGCGTCTCGGCGCTGCCCGGTGGGCTCGACAGCGACCTCACTCAGCCCTACTTCCGCTATGACGACGCCGGGGCCCGCGCCGGGCTCGGAGCGGACAGCGCCGAGCCGGGCTCGCTGGGCAACGGGCCGGACCCGGGCTCGCCGTCGGGCGTCATGGGCGGCTGGTCCGAGCGCTTCGCCGGGCGGGTCCTCACCCGTTTCGAGCAGCGTGGGACCGACGCCGGGCGAACGATCCGTGATCTCACCGCCGTGCGCACCGAGGAGGCCTGGGTGCCGCGCCGTCGCGAGCCGGTGCTCGACCAGCTCGAGCGGCGGGCGGCCTCCCCGGCCCCCGGGTTGTCCGCTCCGGACGGGGACGTGCGGGCGTGAGCCCGAGGCAGCCCGACGGCGCCCCGCTTCCCGGTGCGGGCGAGCTGCCTGGCGAGGTCCTCGCCCCGGACGGGGCCCAGCGGCCCTTCAGCGTGTACCTGCACGTGCCCTACTGCCGGGTGCGCTGCGGCTACTGCGACTTCAACACCTACACGAACCTCGACCTGGGGGGCGGGGCCTCGGCGTCGGACTACGTGAGCACGCTGGCCGGTGAGCTGCGCCTGGCGCGGGCGGCGATGGACCGGGCGGGCCTGCCCGCCAGGAGCGCGCGCACACTGTTCCTCGGTGGGGGAACGCCGACGATGCTGCCGGCCGCGGACCTGGCCCGGATGGTGGCCCTCGTGCGCGAGACCTGGGGCCTGGCCGAGGACGCCGAGGTGACGACCGAGGCCAACCCGGAGACCGTGGACGAGCGCTACCTGGCCACCCTGGCCGAGGCGGGCTTCACCCGCGTGTCCTTCGGGATGCAGTCCGCGGTGCCGCACGTGCTGGCGGTGCTTGAGCGCACGCACACGCCCGAGCGGGTGCCGCTGGTCGTGGACTGGGCGCGGCGCGCGGGGCTGTCGACGAGCCTGGACCTCATCTACGGCACGCCCGGGGAGACCCTGGAGGACTGGGCCCGCAGCCTGGACGCGGCGATGGACACTGACCCCGACCACGTGAGCGCCTACGCCCTCGTCATCGAGGAGGGCACGCGCATGTGGGCCCAGGTGCGTCGCGGCGAGCTGCCGGTACCGGATGACGACGACGAGGCCACCAAGTACGAGATGGCGGACGCGGCCCTGGCCGCGGCGGGCTACGAGTGGTACGAGATCTCCAACTGGGCCAGGCCGGGCCACGAGTGCCGCCACAACGAGGCCTACTGGCACGACTGGGACTGGTACGGCGCAGGCCCGGGGGCGCACTCCCACTTCGGCGACGTGCGCATGTGGGACGTCAAGGCGCCGGTGCCCTGGGCTGCCCAGGTGGCGGCGGGCAGGCTGCCCGTGGCCGGCCACGAGGTCATCGACCTGCCCTCCCGTGAGCTCGAGAGGGTCATGCTCGGCATCCGGCTGCGCGAGGGGATCGCCCTGGCGGACCTGGTGCGTGCGGGGGAGGCGACGACGTCGGAGGGCACACCACGGAGGCTGGTGCCGGCGGTGGCGCAGATGGTGGCCGAGGGGATGCTCGAGCCCGCCGCCGCCCTGCGCGGCCGGGTGGTGCTCACCCTGCGCGGCCGGCTCATGGCGGACCACGTCACGGGCCGGCTCGTGGACTGAAGATGGCCTCGGGAGCGGGCAGACACACTGGGTGACGATGCCGCG
The DNA here is from genome assembly GCF_051303165.1 of Actinomyces sp. W5033. Lineage (NCBI taxonomy): Bacteria > Bacillati > Actinomycetota > Actinomycetes > Actinomycetales > Actinomycetaceae > Actinomyces > Actinomyces sp. W5033. The sequence goes on from NZ_JBPPGD010000001.1 coordinate 22,131, forward strand.
AGGCGGCCGTACTGAGCATGATGAGGAGAACCAGTGGATGACGTCGTCTACTCGGTGATTGACACGGAGACCACCGGGATCCATCCCGGAGCGCACCACAGGATCATTGAGATCGCGGTGATCGGCCTGGATGAGGGCGGTCGTCAGGTCTCGAGGTGGGAGACCGTTGTCAACCCTGAGCGTGACCTGGGTGCCCAGCACGTGCACGGCATCACGGGCGCCGATGTCTACGGCGCCCCCACCTTCGCGGACATCGCCGACGAGCTCGCCTGGCGCCTGGACGGGACCGTGCCCGTGGCTCACAACCTGTCCTTCGACAGCCGCTTCATCGATGCCGAGTACCGTCGGCTCGGCAGGCCGCTGCCGGCCGCCTACCTCGGGTCGGGCCTGTGCACGATGAGGCTGGCAGGAAGGTACCTACCGGGTGCGGGGCGCAGCCTCGCCGCCTGCTGCGGCGCCCTCGGTATCGACATCGGCACTGCGCACACGGCCGGTGACGATGCTGCTGCTGCGGGACGGCTCCTCGAGCACTTCATTCAGCGTGAGCCCGGGGCCGCGGTCTACTCTGACGCGATTCTCGCCGCCCATGACAACGGTTGGCCGATGCAGCGGCCCGCTGCGGTGCGCACCCACCCGCGCAGCACTCCCGGCAGCCGTGGTGAGCGAGGTTTCATCGGTCGTCTTGTGGAGACCCTGCCCGCCCTCGACAACCCGACGGCCGAGGGCCCGGCTGCTCGCGACAACGAGTACAACGAGTACGCGGCCCTCCTGGACCGGGCGCTGCTCGACCGTCGCCTGTCCCTCCATGAGCAGGACGCACTGGTGAGGGCCGCGCATGAGGCCGGCATCAGCCGCGAGCACGTCGCCATGATCCACAGCGGCTACCTCGCCTCGCTCGCCGCAGCCGCGCTGGCGGACGGCGTCGTCACCGACGAGGAGCGCGCTGACCTGGTGCGTGTGGCGCTTGTGCTCGAGCTCCCGTCCCAGGCGGTGGACGCCTCCCTTGCCGCTGCAACGGCGGTCGCTGGACCGGTGGGCCACGCGTCGGGCTCTGGGGGACGTCGGCCTGGGCCGGGGACCCTCATCTGCCTCACCGGCGACATGAGCCGCCCGCGCGCCGAGATCGAGGAGCTGCTGCGACGTGCTGGTTACGTTCCCCATCCCAGTGTGACCAAGAAGGTTGGTCTCGTGGTCGCCTCCGATCCTGACTCGGCCTCCGGCAAGGCCAGGAAGGCTCGTGGCTACGCGATCCCCGTCGTGGGAGAGAGCTTCCTGTGGGACGTGCTCCTGAAGGGAGATGAGGCAGGGGCGGAGCGTGCAGTGCGGGGCGTGGACGCCGTGGACCGCAGTCCGGGCGTCGCAGGGAGGTGACACGGTGTTGGTCATCTGCGTGGGCGACCGCGGCTAGACTCCCGTGGCGACATCAGGGCGGGATGTGTCGCGAAAGAGGCTCGCGGCCCCCGCACCCCGTGACCCACCCGAAGGAGGGCCAGTGGCCCCGGACGCCACCGCACACACCCTCGACCCGCGCCCCGCGCTCGTCATCGCCAACCTCGGCACCCCGGCGACCCCAACCGCCAAGGACGTGCGCCCCTACCTGCGCGAGTTCCTCTCCGACCGCCGGGTCGTCGAGATGCACCCCCTGCTGTGGCGCCCCATCCTCGAGACGATGGTCCTCATCCGCCGTCCGGCGGACTCCGCCGCCAAGTACCGCACCGTCTGGCGCGAGGGCATGGAGCACACCCGCTCGGGCAGCCCCCTCATGCACTACACCGAGCGGCAGGTCGCGCTCGTCCAGGAGGCCCTCGGCCAGGACGTCGTCGTGCGCGCCGCCATGCGCTACGGCGACCCAGGAGTCCAGGACGTCATGCGCGCGCTCATGCAGGCCGGCCACCGCCGCATCGCCCTCCTGCCCGCCTACCCGCAGTACTCCGCCTCCAGCCAGGCGCCCGTCGTCGATGAGGCCATGCGCTTCATGCTCGCCTCGCGCAACCAGCCCGAGCTGCGCACCGTGCGCTCCTTCCCCACCAACGAGACCTACATCGAGGCCCTGGCCGCACCCATCGAGGCCCACTGGGCTGAGCACGGGCGTCCCGACCCCTCACGTGGCGAGCACCTGCTGTGCTCCTTCCACTCCATCCCCGCCGCCATGCACGCGGCCGGGGACCCCTACCGCGGCGAGTGCGAGGCCACCGTCGCCGCCCTCGCCGAGCGCCTGGGCGTCACCGTCAGCCAGGACAACGGGGCCGACGGCGGCCTGGTGCTCACCACCTTCCAGTCCGTCTTCGGGCGCGCCCAGTGGATCGGTCCCGCCACCATCGACACGGTCGAGGCCCTGGGCCGCCAGGGCTGCCAGCGCCTGGACGTCATCTGCCCCGGCTTCATGAGCGACTGCCTCGAGACCCTCGAGGAGATCGACCAGCTCAACCGGAAGACCTTCACCGAGGCCGGCGGCGGCGTCTTCACCTACCTGCGCTGGGGGAACGACTCCGAGGGCTGCGCCCGGACCCTGGTCGAGCAGGCGCAAGGGCTCCTGTCCGGCTGGCTCTGAGAGTCGTCCCATATCCTGGGACTCGCGGTGCCGTACAGTGGGAAGGCGTGCCCTGCCGCCCTCCCCGAGGGCCTGGGCGGCCTCATCCCCAACCGACCCCAAGGAGTCCCTGTGCACTTGCAGTGGTGGTCCATCCTGCCCTTCGCCGCGATGCTGGCGTCCATCGCGGTCCTGCCGCTCGTGCCCAGGACCGCGCACTGGTGGGAGAAGCAGTCCAGCCAGCTCGCCGTTGCCCTCGTCCTGGGCGTGCCCGTCGCCATCTGGATGTGGGTGGGCCTGGGCTGGCAGGTGGTCTTCGCCTCGGTGGTCGAGTACGGGCAGTTCATCGCCCTGCTGCTGGCCCTGTTCATCGTCTCCGGTGGCATCTTCCTCAAGGGAGACATCGAGGCGACCCCGCGCAACAACACCCTCTTCCTCGCCGTCGGCGGGGTGCTCGCCTCCTTCATCGGCACCACGGGCGCCGCGATGCTCCTCATCCGGCCCCTGCTCAACACCAACCACGAGCGCCGCTACCGCGTCCACACCGTCCTGTTCACGATCTTCGTCGTCGCCAACTGCGGTGGCCTGCTCACCCCGCTGGGCGACCCGCCGCTCTTCCTCGGCTTCCTGCGCGGCGTCCCCTTCACCTGGACCTTCAGCCTCGTGTGGGAGTGGGCCTTCGTCCTGGCCATGCTGCTGGCCGCCTACTTTGCCCTGGACACCTACTACTACGCGCAGGAGCCGGCCGTCGCCGTGCGTGAGGACCGCGAGGAGGTCGAGCCCCTGGGGCTGCGCGGTGCCAGCAACCTCGTGTGGTTCGCCGTCATCATCGCCGCCGTGGCCCTGGCCCCCTCCATCGACGCCGAGGCCATCGAGTCCGGGCACGCCACCGCCATGGACTGGGTTCCCGTGCGCGAGATCCTCATGCTGAGCGCCGCCTACTGCTCCTACCGCTTCGGTGACAAGCGCGCCCGCTTCGAGGACAACCAGTTCGCGTGGGGGCCCATCGCCGAGGTCGCCACGCTGTTCATCGGCATCTTCCTCACCATGATCCCGGCCCTGCACTACCTCGACGAGGTCGCCGGCTCCCTGCCGCTCAACGAGGTCACCTTCTTCGTCTTCACCGGTGGCCTGTCCTCCGTGCTGGACAACGCCCCCACCTACGCGACCTTCTTCGAGATGGCCGGACAGGTCGCCCACCCGGGCGGCGCCACGGTCGCGGGGGTGCCTGAGATCTACCTCGTGTCCATCTCCCTGGGCGCGGTGCTGTGCGGGGCGCTGACCTACATCGGCAACGGCCCCAACTTCATGGTCAAGTCTGTCGCCGAGGCGCGCGGCGTCGAGATGCCCTCCTTCGGTGGCTACATCGCCAACTCCTTCACCTACCTCGCCCCGGTGCTCGCGGCCATGGTGTGCCTGTTCATCGCCGATCCGCTGTGGGCCAAGGCTCTGGGGGGCGTTGCCGTCGTGCTCCTGCTGGGCAACAACCTGCGCCTGCTGCGGCACGCCCGCCGCCTCGAGCTCCAGGACGCCTGAGACGCCGCTCACGCCCGCACAGGTGTCCCGGGTGACCCCCCCCCCACCCCCGAGGGGGGTAGGGGTGGCCTTGCTTTGGGGT
>NZ_JBPPGD010000001.1:26288-242786 GCF_051303165.1 Actinomyces sp. W5033
CGCCTGAGACGCCGCTCACGCCCGCACAGGTGTCCCGGCCCCGCCCCCTGACCGCAGGGAGCGGGGCCGGGACACCTGTGCGGCGGGGCCGGGCTCACCGTGCGGCGGCCTGCTGCACCCAGGAGATGAAGTTCGACTCAGCGTCGCCCTCGAGCTCGGCCATGGTGTGTCCCTGGCCCCACACGGTCGCGAAGTCCACCTCGTGGCCGGCGGACTCGAGCGCGAGCGCCAGGTTCATCTCCACGGTCGTGGCCGTGTCCCCCTGCCCGATGCCCGAGCGGATGCGCCATGACGGCGCCACCGTGGAGCTGTTCGCCCCCTCGGAGCCCGCCAGGAGGAAGTACATCGGGTTGTACATCTGCTCGCGGGTGAGCACGGTGGTGCCGAGCGAGTCCGTCTCGGCGAGGTCGGAGTCGTAGCCGGCCGAGCCGTAGTCGTCGCACCAGCCGGACAGCGAGGCGTAGGAGGCCTCGCCCGCGGCGATGACGTCACGCGAGACCTGGGAGAAGTGCAACGTCGTCGATCCGACGCCCAGGACCGTGTTCTCCGTCTGGCCGCGGTCGACGCCGTCGAGCGCACCGACATCCTTCGAGGGCGCCCCTCCGGAGGGCGCGGACCCCGAGGGGGCGCCGCCCAGCTCCATGCCGGCCATGGTCGTGCTCGAGGGCGTGTACGGAAAGCTGGTCACCGCCAGGAAGCCGTTGAGCGAGCCCTCGATGACGCCCATGAGGTGCTCGTAGTACGTGCCCGCCAGGAACACGCCCTCCCGCGAGCGCTCCAGGGTGAGCGCGTTGCCGTCGGCGTCGGTCAGGCCGGCACTGTTGACCCACTGCGCGTAGGCCGCCGCCAGGTCCTTGGAGCAGGCCTCGGTCCAGGTGCCCGTGGCGCGGGTGCCGGAGGAGGCGAACTGGCCCATGTTCCACTCGTAGGCGGCGTTGGCCTCGTTGAGGCTCGTGATCGGGCACCAGCACATGGCGCCGGCGACGGCGTCGGACAGGGGGCTGCCGTCCTCGTCGGTGGTGGCCGCGCCGATGGCCGCCAGGTACGGCGTGTACAGGGCGCTGTCGCCGGAGGCGCCCATGACGGCGGACTGCGCGCCGCCACCAGAGTGGCCGAAGACGTAGACCTGCTCGGTGTCACCGGGCAGGCGGGAGGCGTTGTAGCGCAGGTAGCGCACGGCGGCCTTGAGGTCGGTCACGCCCCACGGCGCGTTGCCGGCAGCGTCCTCGGACGTCGAGTCCTTGCCTCGCAGGCCGGCCACGACGTAGATGAGACCCGCCTCCATGTAGGCCTTGACGGTGGAGTAGGAGTACTCGCTGAGGGGCGACTGCGCGCAGTAGCCGGGGGTGTTGACCGGAATGACGATGGGGGCGTTCGCGCTCGTGCAGGCGCCGACCGAGCCCTCGGCGGGGGTGAGCGTGTAGGTGCCGTCGCCGTTGTCCTCGGCCGTGACATAGGCGCCGGGGACGAACACGGACAGGGTCTCGTAGGCGGTGTCCTGGATGGAGGAGCCGTAGGCGAGCCCCATCTGGTAGTAGACACCGCCCTGGGAGTCGTAGGACCAGGCGGCCGTGTCCAGCGCCAGGGAGGCGTCGGTGGGCTCGAGGGCCCGGGAGGACGCGAGCGTCGTCGTGCTGGTGGAGGCGCCGCAGGCGGCCAGGGACCCGAGCAGGGCGGCGAGTGGGATGGTCTTCAGGACGAGTCGGCGTGAGACGTTCATGATGGTGCGGGGCCCCTTCGTAAGCGCCCGCCGACCTGACCTGTGCGCCCGGGTGGCGCCGGTCCTGTGGCGGCTGTGGGCTCCACTGTGCGGACGCGTCCTGAGGGCGACGCTTGACGTTGTTGTGCGTCTGCTGTGAACGAGGGGGGAGGTGGCGGGGGCGCTCAGCGCGTGCCGGGAGCGGTGACGAAGTCGATGAGCTCCTCCATGCGTCCCAGCAGGCTCGGCTCAAGGTCCTTGTAGGTGCGTACCGTGGCCAGGATGCGCTGCCATCCGCGGGCGATGTCGGCCTGGTCGGCGTGCGGCCATCCCAGGGCCCTCAGGGTGCCGTGCTTGATGTCGGTGCCGCGCGGGACCTGGGGCCACGCGCTGAGCCCCACGCGCTCGGGCTTGACGGCCTGCCACACGTCCACGTAGGGGTGTCCCAGGACGAGGACGTTGTCCCCGCCGGGCATGGTGCGCACGCGCTCGGCGATGCGCGACTCCTTCGAGCCCGGAACCAGGTGGTCCACGAGCACCCCGGCCCGCCGCTCGGGGCCGGGACCGAACTCCGCCATGACCTGCTCGAGGTGGTCCACGCCGTCGAGCATGAGCACGACGACGCCCTCGTGGCGCAGGTCGTCACCCCACACCTTCTCGACGAGCTCGGCGTCGTGCTTGCCCTCGACCCAGATGCGTGAGGCCCGCGCGACCTTCGCCCGGCCGCCCCCGACGGCGTAGGAGCCCGAGGCGGTCAGCCTCCTGCCGGCGGCGCTGACGGGCCCGGTGGGCGGTGCCGGGCGGGCGACGGGAGGGTCGAGGATGACGGGACGCCCGTCGATCCAGAAGCCGGGGCCGAGGGGGAATCCCCGGCGGGTGCCCGTACGGTCCTCCAGGACGACGACGTGGCGGCCGCCGGACTTCTCCACGGCGACGGCGGCGCCGACGAAGCCGGTCTGGCGGTCCTCGACGACGAGCCCGTGGCTGACGGGCACGTGGACGGACTCGGGGCGCACCGCGTGGGGGCCCAGACGGTGGGGGTCGGCGCTGAGGACGTCGGCGCCGTAGCGGTCTGACGCGCTGGGGCGGGCGGGTGGGGCGGCCTTGGCGCGGCGCCGCTCCAGGGGGGTCATGGCGCGCCTGCCGTCGGAGCGCATGGCCTCCTGCGCGCGGGCGGCCTGCTCGCGCAGGGCGGCCCGCCTGGCCGCGGTCGATCCGGGCACGGGTGCGGCGCCCCGCACGGGCACGGGCGTGGCGGCTGAGGGGCGTCGGGGCGTGTTCACTCAGGGCACGGTAGGGGAACCTCACGCCCAGGGGTGGCCTGACCCGCCGGGCCCCGGCGTAGGATGGCACTCACACCATGAGAGTGCTAACCGTCCGGCGCGCCGGACGGACCACCACCAGGACGACGCGGAAGGAGAACCCTATGGCCGACGACCGCCGCCTCAAGGTCCTGTCCGCCATCGTCACCGACTTCGTGCGCACCCGTGAGCCGGTGGGCTCACGTGCCCTGGTTGAGCGCTACCAGCTCGGGGTCTCCCCAGCGACCATCCGCAACGACATGGCAGCCCTTGAGGACGAGGGCTACATCCAGCAGCCCCACACGAGTGCCGGGCGGGTGCCCACGGAGAAGGGCTACCGCCTCTTCGTTGACCAGGTCGCCCGCCTCAAGCCCCTGTCGGCCCCGGAGCGGGCAGCCATCACCGCCCTGCTCACCGGCGAGGCGGACCTGGAGCAGGTCGTCGCCCGCACCGTGCGCGTGCTCGCCCAGCTCACGGGACAGCTCGCCGTCGTCGAGTACCCCAGTCTCAGGCTCACCTCCCTGCGCCACCTCGAGCTCGTGGCCCTGGGACCCACCCGCATCCTGCTCGTCATCATCACCGACACCGGCCGCGTCGAGCAGCGCACCGTCGTCATGGACGGCGAGGTCGTCAACCTCCCGGCCCTGGAGCACCTGCGCCTGCGCCTGAACGCCGCCCTCGTGGGGTGCCGCGCCGCCGACGTCGTCCCCGTCCTGGAGGCCCTGGGCGAGCAGGCCCCGGCGCAGGAGCGCGTGCTGCTGCGGGCCGTGACCGGCGCCCTCGAGGACGCTCTGCGTCCTGACGCGGAGGAGCGCCTCGTCGTGGCCGGGACCGCGAACCTGGCGCGCTCCACCCCGGACTTCTCCTCCCTGGGCCCCCTGCTTGACGCCGTCGAGGAGCAGGTGGTGCTGCTGCGGCTGCTGGCCGACGGCGGCGCCCCGGCCTCACGCGCCGCGGGCGACGGCATGCGCGTGTCCATCGGCTCGGAGAACCACGACGACGCCCTGGCGGAGGCGAGCGTCGTCTCGGCCTCCTACCGGGCGGGCTCCCAGGACGCTGTCGCCCACCTGGGTGTCATCGGCCCGACCCGCATGGACTACCCGGCGACGATGGCCTCCGTGCGCGCGGTCGCCCGCTACCTCACCCGATTCCTTGCGGGGTCTGCTCCTGAGTGAGCCGCTCCCGCCTCCTAGCGAACGCATGCTGATGAACACGAAGGACGAGCCCCACCTGTGAGCGACTACTACGAGCTGCTGGGCGTGAGCCGACAGGCCACCGCCGACGAGATCAAGAAGGCCTACCGCAAGAAGGCCCGCCAGCTTCACCCCGACGTTGCGGGCCCGGGCCACGAGGACGAGTTCAAGGCCGTGTCCGTCGCCTACGACGTGCTGTCGGACGCTGACAAGCGCCGGATGTACGACCTCGGTGGCGAGGACGCGCTGCGCGGCGGCCCCGGCGGCTTCCCGGGCGGGGACTTCTCCGACCTGGGTGGCATGTTCCAGGCCTTCTTCGGCGGCGGCCAGGGCCGGGGCCCGGCCTCGCGGGCACGTCGCGGGCAGGACGGGATGGTGTCCGTGCCGGTGACGCTGGCGGACGTCGCCTTCGGTGCGACCAAGAGCGTGCAGGTGGACACCTATGTCCAGTGCGCCACCTGCCACGGCTCCTGCTGCGCGCCTGGCACCTCCCCGGTGCAGTGCACCGGCTGCAACGGCCAGGGACAGGTCCAGCGGGTCCAGCGCTCCTTCCTGGGCAACATCATGACGAGTGGACCGTGCCCCGAGTGCGGCGGCTACGGCACGAAGATCGTCACGCCCTGCCAGGACTGCGCGGGCGAGGGGCGCAGCCACGTGCGCCGCGACATCGAGATCCATGTGCCCGCCGGCGTCTCCACGGGCACACGCCTGCGCCTGTCGGGCCAGGGGGAGGCGGGCGTCGGTGGGGGACCGGCCGGCGACCTGTACGCCATCATCCAGGAGGAGCGGCACCACAGCCTCGAGCGCGACGGCGACGACCTCTACACCGAGCTGCGTGTGCCGATGACCGCTGCCGCCCTGGGCGCCCGGTTCTCCGTCGAGACCCTGGACGGCGACCAGGAGGTGACGGTGCGTGCGGGCGCCCAGACGGGTGACGACATCCGCCTCGACGGGCTGGGCGTGGGGCGCCTGCGCCGCAAGGGCCGTGGCGACCTGCACGTCGTGCTCACCGTCGAGACGCCCACCCGGCTCACCGACCGCCAGAAGGAGCTGCTTGAGGAGCTGGCGGCCCTGCGCGGGGAGGACGGCTTCGTCGCGGTCGAGGAGGGTCTGCTCGACCGCATCAAGAACGCCGGCAAGGGTGGCAGGTCGCGCAAGCACCGCTGAGTCCGGGGCCCGCCGTCCGACGGCGGGCCGTGACGTCGGCCGCTGACGGCGGCCCGGGGCGCCGAGCCTGGGCGGGGCCCGGGTGGCGCTGCCGGCGCGTCCTCAGTTGCCGTCCCGACGGCCGGGCCAGTACATGCTGTCCGGGGTGGGGCGCCGCCCGAAGACCGCCTGACCCACCCTCACGCAGGTGGAGCCGTGCTCGACAGCGAGCTCGAAGTCGCCGCTCATCCCCATCGACAGCTCGCCGTCACCCACGGTGCCGGCCTGCAGGCCCGCGTCGCGCAGATCGCGCATGAGCCGGAAGCAGTCAATGACTCGCTCGCGGTCCTCGGTGTGGGCGGCCAGCGTCATGAGCCCGCGCACCCTCAGTGAGGAGTAGGCGGGCAGGGCGGCGAGGAAGGCGGGCACGGCCTCGGGCACCAGCCCGAACTTCGTGTCCTCACCGGAGGAGTTGACCTGGACGTAGACGTCGAGGCCGCGCCCGGCGGCCTGCAGGCGCCGGTCGAGGGCCTCGGCGACGCGCAGGGAGTCCAGTGCCTGGAACTCGTGGGCGAAGGCGGCGACGTCCTTGGCCTTGTTGGTCTGCAGGTGGCCGATGACGGCCCAGTGGATCGCGAGGTCCGCCATGGCCCGGGCCTTGCCCAGGGCCTCCTGGACCTTGTTCTCACCCATCTGGGTGACCCCGGCCTCCCAGGCGGCCCGCAGGCGGGGCTCGGTGACGGTCTTGGTCACGGGCAGGAGCCGGATGCCGGCGCCGTCGCGTCCGGCGCGTGCGGCAGCGGCGTCGATGCGTGCGCGCACCGCCGCGAGGTTGGCGGCGATCTCGGCGACCGTCTGGGCGTGCGTGGGGAAGGGACCGGGCTCGCGGGCGCTCATGGCAGGCGACGCTAGCACCATGCCGCGGGGACGCCGGGCCTGGGGACGCCGGGCCGCGGACGCCCGACCCGTAGGCTGTGGCCCGTGACCGCACCCGTCTTCATCCTCACAGCCGACGCCCTCGCGCCCGCCGGGGCCGCCGCCACCGCGCAGACAGGCGCTCTGCTCGTCCTCACCGGGCCCGAGGCCCGGCACGCGGTCACGGTCCGGCGCCTGCGCCCCGGTGAGCGGGTGGACCTCGTCGACGGCGAGGGGCTCAGGCTCGTGTGCGAGGTGACAGACCCCGGGGTCGGGGGAGCCAAGGACCGCCTGGGCGTGCGAGTCACCGAGCGCGTTGAGGAGCCGGCCCCGCCAGTGCGCCTGGCCCTGGTGCAGGCCCTGGCCAAGGGCGGGCGGGATGAGCAGGCGGTCGAGACGGCCACAGAGGTCGGTGTCGAGCTCGTGCTGCCCTGGCAGGCGAGCCGCTGCGTGTCCGTGTGGAACGGGCCGAGGGCCGCCAAGGGCCGGGCCAGGTGGGAGGCGACGGCGCGCGAGGCGGCGAAGCAGGCCCGACGCGCCCGGGTGCCGCTCGTTGAGGACCTGCGGTCCACCGCCCAGCTGTGCGCCTGGGTGTCGCGGACCGTGGAGGCTGGGGGAGTGGTCCTCGTGCTGCATGAGGAGGCCGCGGCCCCGGTCGGCGGGGTGGTGCTGCCGGCCGCGGTGGGGGACGCGGAGGTGCACGGGGCCGCACGCGCAGGCGACGAGGGGCCCGTGGTGCTCGGCGTTGTCGTCGGGCCCGAGGGCGGCATCAGCGGTGAGGAGACGGCGGCGCTGGAGGCAGCGGGTGCCTCGACGGTGCGCCTGGGGCCCCACGTCATGCGCACGGCCAGCGCCGGGCCGGTGGCACTCGCGGTCCTCGCCCAGCGCGCCGGCCTGTGGGGCTGATGCCGGGGCGTGTCCAGGTGCTGGTCGGCGCTCGGGGCTGCTGATGACGGCGGTGCGCGTCACCGCCGGCGGTGCGTGATGCCCGGCTTGCACGCTCATGGTTCCGGGGGCCGTATGCGAACCGCGTGATCCCGCGGTTTTGCGGATCCGGTGTGCGCATTCCCGTGGCTCCCACGTGCGTACGTGACACCGACGCACATGGGAGCCACGGCGGTCCTTGCCGCGCTCAGATGACAACCCCGGAAGGCCAACGAAAACCCGGATCGCTGAGCACATGTGATCACCATGAGCGTGCCCCTGGGCCTCGGGCCGGCCCGGCACGGAGGCCTGCGCGGGCGCCACCCGGCCTCGGTGTCTGCACCCGTTCATCCCGTCATGACCTTGGGGGCGGGCTGGTGACCTCATATGTGAGGAGCGCGCCATGGGCGTCAGTCGCCGGGGAGGGCGCGGCTCCGTGGGGCGAGGTCAGTCGGTCCAGGTGAAGGTGCCGGGGCCGGCGCCGACCTCGACGTGGTACTTGACGATGCCCCGGTCCTGGAGCGCGTAGGCGCTCTCCTCGCAGCGGATCGTCACCTGGCGGTCCCGGCCGGTGAGGGTGAAGGCCTGCTTGCCCAGGGCGGTGGGGGCGAGCAGGGCCGCCTCGACGCCCTGGGCGAACCACGCCGGGGTCTCACCGTCGTAGGTGGCGACCTGCTCGGGCCGCTTCGAGGCGTGCGGGCGGCCCTGGGTGGCGCCGTAACCGAGGGCGACGACTGCGGGCACCCGGCCCGTGGCACCACTGGCACGGGCAGCTGCCTTGGGGGAGAAGGTCCCGCCGACCCACCACGTGTTGAGGTCGAGCTCCTGCGCGGTGAGCATGAGGCCCGCGCCGGCGTGGCCGAGGCGCTCATCGAGGTCGGGCGCGTCCGGTCCGGACATCACCAGGCAGTTGCGCACGCTGCGGGCGCGCACCGGCCCCCACACGGGACCGAAGACGCGCGCGCTGCCGGTCAGCAGGCGGATGTCGGTGCCGTGGGAGGCGTTGGCATCCGTGATGTGCGAGCGCAGGGTGGCCACGAGGTCGTCGGGCAGGGGCGTGTCGAGGTACTCGCGTACCACGTGGCGCTCACGCATGGCAGTGGTGACGGGCATAAGAGCGTGCTCCATTCGCGCGGGGTGCGGTCAGTCTACGGAGCGCGCCCGGCGTCGGACAGGGCCGGGCGAGTCCACCGGTCCTGGTGATCAGGCCCCTGCGCCTCGTCGGGCGGTGTCGACCAAGGCCTTGGCCTCCTTCAAGGTCAGGCCCGTGCGCTCGTGCACCATCTTGATGGCGAGAACTGGGTTGTCGGTGGCGAGGGCGGTCTCCTCCAGCGTCAGCCCCGCCCCGTTGGCGGGAGGCGATGACGGTGTGAACGGGGTACCAGGGTTCCCCACCGCCTGCGCTCCGAGCGCGCGGGCCGCGTCAATGGCGCGCTTGGCGCTCTCGTCGGCGTTGGCCGGCTCACTGGGCGGGGCGACCGGTACCCGGGGCGCGTGGGCCTGATGAGAGGGCCGGTCCTCCTGGTGGCGCCCGAAGAGCCAGGACAAGAGGGAGGATCCGTCCTCGTTGGTCATGGCCCGGAGGCTACCGTGAGCGCGTAGAGGCGATGACCTCCGATGAGCACCGTCGGGTTGAGTGATCACGCACGTGCCGAGCGAGTGGTCTCCAGCCCTGTGCGTGCCTGGATCGTGGGGTCCTAGGTCGAGGTGAGTGTGAAACGCAGCGAGTGGCGCAAGGTCGGCAACAGCTTGGCGAGGTAGGGCTCGTCGTCACTGTGGATGTGCAGCTGACGGCACAGGTCGGTCAGGGGGAGGTCTGCATCGACCACGATCGGATCCTCGCCCGGTGAGATGAAGCGGATGGTCAGGTTGACCCATTCCCTCTCGGCCTCGTCGCACCGGATCCGCCCTGCAACGGCGAACCATGCACGAGCCGGTAGGGCCTGCGCCTCCATCCGGGTGAAGGAGGCTCCGACCGTTGTCAGTCGATCGCCCTGGATCGACACGTCGTCCGCGAGGAAGGCGCAATCGAGCCCAAGCATGCCTCGAGACTACTGAGCAAAGCGTGTCCACAAGGACCATGGTGAAGGGCATTGTGGCGGTGGAGGTCCTGACTCGGGGTCATCAGAGCCTGCTGGGAGCGCCCGCCCAGCTGAGGCGGAGGTGGGTGGTGTTCTCTGGTCATGTGCGACCATCACGAGTGTGTCATCGGTGCGGTGCGCGGTCGCCGTACCCGTCCCCGTTTGTCCCAGGAGGCCCGTATGTCTGTTCCCCTCGGTCGCACGGGTGCCACGAGCGCGCCCACCGCCGTCGGGAGCCCTGCATGAGCCCCCGCGGACGGCGCCCGGCGGGCAGCCCTGACGCGCGCGAGGCGATCCTCGACGCCGCGCGCACCGCCTTCGCCCGCGACGGCTACAGCGCCTCCCTGCGCGGGATCGCCCGGGAGGCCGGGGTTGACCCGGCGCTCGTCCACCACTACTTCGCCGACCGCGCCACCCTGTTCTCCCAGGCCGTCGTCGGCGACATCGACGGCGTCACCCTCGACCCCTCCCTCGTTGAGCAGGTCCGACGGGCTGAGCCTGAGAGCCAGGGAGCCGCCGTCGTGCGGGTCTTCCTGTCCACCTGGGACCGGATGGGCGGCGAGCGCTTCACCGCCCTCGTGCGTGCGGCACTGGGCCACGAGCGTGTCATCTCCGGCATCCGAGACGTGTTCATCGGCGCGGTCATCGCCCCGCTGGTGGCCTCGCTGGCCCCCGACCGGGCCGAGCTGCGCACCCAGCTCATCGCGAGCCAGCTCATCGGCCTGGGTATGGTCCGCTGGGTCGCGAGGATGTCCGCCGTGCGCGACGCCGAGCGCGAGGACCTGGTTCTCGCCGTCGGCCCCACCGTCCAGCACTACCTCACTGGCGACCTGGGGCTGTGGCACGCGGCCTGATCCGGCCCTGCGAAGGGCTTGCCGGGACGTTGTCGGCACCCTATATTCATCACATGATGAAAAAAGGTGTGGGTGGCCCCGGCCCCCACACGCCCGCCACCGCCCGGACGGCAGGAGCGAGCACCGAGGACGCCGCCCTGCCCGTCGTCGAGGTCCGCGACCTGCGGGTGGCCCGCGGCGGCAAGGAGATCCTCCACGGCCTCGACCTCACCCTCGACCCCGGCACCGTCACGGGCCTGCTCGGTCCCTCCGGCTGCGGCAAGACCACCCTCATGCGCACCCTCGTCGGCGTCCAGCGCTACCGCGGCCGGGTCACCGTCCTCGGCACCGAGCCCGGGCGCCCGGCCGTGCGCGCACGGGTGAGCTACATGTCCCAGGACACGTCCGTCTACCGCGAGCTCACCGGCCGGCAGAACGTCTCCTACTTCGCCCGCCTCGCCGGTGCCCGCGCCCGCAACGTCGAGGAGGTCATCGCCGACGTCGGGCTCAGCGCCCTCATCGACCGGCCCGTGTCCACCTACTCCGGTGGCGAGGCCAACCGCGTGAGCCTGGCCTGCGCGCTCGTGGCTGACCCCGACCTGCTCGTCATGGACGAGCCCACCGTCGGACTCGACCCCCTCACCCGCGAGGACCTGTGGCGCACCTTCCGCACCATGGCCCAGCGCGGCACCACCATCCTCGTCTCCAGCCACGTCATGGACGAGGCCTTCCGCTGCGACCGGGTCCTGCTCATGCGCGACGGGCACCTGCTGGCCTCCACCACCGCGGCCGAGCTCCTCGCCGAGACCGGCGAGTCCACCGTCGACGCCGCCTTCCTGGCCGTCATCACCCGCGCCCGCAGCACTGCGAGGCCAGCAGCGCCCAGCACCCCCGTGGAGGCCGCACGATGAGCCCACGCACCTACCTCGCCGCCACCGCGCGCATCCTCGCCCAGCTGCGCGCCGACCGGCGCACCGTCGCCCTCATCGTCGCCGTCCCCTCCCTCCTGCTCACCCTCCTGTACCTCGTCTACTCCGGTTCCCCGGGCGCCGACCTCCTGTTCAACCGCGTCGCCGTGGCGATGATGGCGATCCTGCCCATGACCGTCCTGTTCCTCGTCACCTCCGTGGCCATGCTGCGCGAGCGCGTCAGCGGCACCCTCGAGCGCCTGTGGACCACTCCCACCCACCGCGCCGACGTCCTCTTCGGCTACGCCACCGCCTTCGTTGCCACCGCGCTCGTCCAGAGCCTCGTCCTGTGCGCCGTGGCCGGCTGGGGCCTCGACGTCACGGTGGAGGCGGGCTGGGGCTGGGTCCTGCTGCTCGCCCTCGTCACCGGCTTCGTCGGCGTGGCCCTGGGACTGCTCGTCTCCGCCTTCGCACGCAGCGAGTTCCAGGCCGTGCAGTTCATGCCCGTCGTCATCGCCCCGCAGCTGTTCCTGTGCGGCCTGCTCGTGCCGCGCGAGGACATGCCCCGACTGCTGGAGGCCATCGGCGACGCCCTTCCCATGAGCTGGGCGGTTGACGCCGTGACCGAGGCAGCGACCTCGACGGAGGTCTCCGTGGACTACGCCAGCCGGCTGGGCCTCCTGCTCGCCTTCGGTCTCGCGGCGCTCACGGTGGCGGCCCTCACTGTCCCGCGCCGCACCCGCTGAGGCCTACGGCGAGGCGGCCGGGACACCCGCCCCGTCCCCGTGCCGCCACCCGCCCGGTAGCATGTGCCCACGATGACGAATCCGCCCATCAGCCCGGTAGCCGCACCTACGGCGGTCGCCTCCCGCAGCCCCCGCTGTGCCGCCACCGCGCCCCGCGCAGCGCACGAGGACGTCACCCGCACCCTCACCCTGCCCGGTGACCTCGCCCCCGTGACCCTCCTGGGCGCCCACGACGAGGTGCTGCGAGCCGTCGAGCGCGGCTTCCCGGAGGTGCGCATCCACGTGCGCGGCACCAGCGTCTGCGTCACCGGCGAGAGCGCCCGCGTCGACATGGTGATCCTGCTCCTCTCCGAGCTCATCGACGTCGCCCGCGCCGGCACGCCCCTGACCGCCGACGCCGTCGAGCGGGCCATCGGCCTGCTCGACGCCGCCGCCCGCCCCACCGAGGTCCTCACCGACGAGGTCCTCACCACGCACGGCCGCTCCATCCGCCCCAAGTCGCTGGGGCAGAAGGCCTACACCGACGCCATCGAGGCCTCGACGATCACCTTCGGCATCGGCCCCGCCGGCACCGGCAAGACCTACCTCGCCATGGCCAAGGCCGTCGACGCCCTGGCCAGGCGCTGCGTCTCTCGCATCATCCTCACCCGCCCCGCCGTCGAGGCGGGGGAGAACCTCGGCTTCCTGCCCGGCTCCCTCACCGACAAGATCGACCCCTACCTGCGGCCCCTGTACGACGCGCTGCACGACATGCTCGAGCCCGACGCCCTGCCCCGCCTCATGGCCGCGGGCACCATCGAGGTCGCGCCCCTGGCCTACATGCGCGGACGCACCCTCAACGACGCCTTCGTCATCCTCGACGAGGCGCAGAACACGAGCCCCGAGCAGATGAAGATGTTCCTCACCCGCCTGGGCTTTGGCTCCAAGATGGTCGTCACCGGCGACGTCTCCCAGATCGACCTGCCGGGAGGGCGCCCCTCCGGCCTCGTGCTCGTGCGCCGCATCCTCGAGGGCGTGGACGACATCAGCTTCTGCGAGCTGGGCAGCGCCGACGTCGTGCGCCACCGCCTCGTCGGACGCATCATCGACGCCTACGCCCGACACGACGCCGAGCGCGCCGCCGCCGAGGCCCTCACCGGGCCGGATGCGCGCCCCCGCTCCGCCGGCCGCCGCGGCCGCACACCCCAGGACTTCCGCACCGCCACCATCAGGAGCCGCGCATGAGCACCGAGGTCAACAACGAGACCGAGGCCGAGATCGACCTCACCGAGTTCTCCGCCATCGCGGAGCACGTGCTGCACCACATGCACGTCAACCCCCGCGCCGAGCTCAACATCCTCTTCATCGACCCCGAGCCCATGGAGGAGCTGCACCTGCGCTGGCTGGACCTGCCCGGCCCCACGGACGTCATGAGCTTCCCCATGGACGAGCTGCGCCCCGGCACTGCCGAGTCCGAGACCCCTGCCGGCACCCTCGGCGACATCGTCATCTGCCCGCAGGTCGCCGCCAGGCAGGCGCTTGAGGCCGGCCACTCCGCCGCCGAGGAGATGCTCCTGCTCACCGTCCACGGCATCCTCCACCTGCTCGGCTACGACCACGCCGAGCCTGAGGAGAAGAAGGAGATGTTCGATCTTCAGCGTACCCTGCTGCTGACCTTCCTCGCGGAGCGAGGTGCATGAGCGCCGCCACCATCTCCCTGCTGCTCGTCACAGCCGTTGTCACCCTGGCCTGCGGAGCGCTCCTGTCCGCCGGGGAGGCGGCACTGACCCGCATGACCCGAGCCTCCGCGGAGGACCTCGTGGAGCAGGGGCGCCGCGGCGCGGGGCGCGTCCTCGACCTCGCCGGCCGGCGCAGCCAGGTCCTGGCCTCCGTCGGCGCGGTACGTGTGGGCGTGGACATGCTCGCTGCGGTCCTGCTCACCCTGGCCGTCTCCGGCCTCATCACGCCCTGGTGGGCGGTCCTGCTGGTCTCGGTGGCCGCCAACGCCGTCCTGCTGGGGCTCGTCGTCGGCATCTCCCCGCGCTCCCTGGGACGGCGCAACCCGAGCAGCACCCTGCTGGTCCTTGCCGGCGTCCTGGACCGCGTGGACGCCCTCGGAGCACCCTGGCGCTGGTTCGACGAGCGCTTCGGGCGCGCCTCCACCCTGACCGACGCCGAGGCCCTGGCGGAGGTCACCGAGGACCTGCGGGAGATGATCGACGAGATCGGTGAGGCGGAGTCCATTGAGGACGAGGACCGCGAGATGCTGCGCAGCGTCGTCGAGCTGGGCCAGACCCTCGTGCGTGAGGTCATGGTCCCGCGCACGGACATGGTCACCATCAACGTGGACGAGCCCGCCAGCGCCGCCATGCGCCTGTTCACCCTCTCGGGCTACTCGCGTGTGCCCGTCGTGGGTGAGGACGCCGACGACGTGCGTGGCATCGTCTACCTCAAGGACGTCCTGCGGCGCCTGGCAGACCACCCCGAGCACGCCGAGCGTCCCGTCCTCGGTTTCGTGCGTGAGGCCACCTGGGTGCCGGAGATGAAGGCCGCCGACGACCTGCTGCGTGAGATGCAGACCGGTCACGTCCACATGGTGCTCGCCGTGGACGAGTACGGCGGCACCGCCGGCCTCGTGACCATGGAGGACCTGCTCGAGGAGGTCGTCGGCGAGCTCCAGGACGAGCACGACCACGCCGAGCCCGAGGTCGAGGACCTGGGGGAGGAACGCTACCGCGTGCCCGCCCGCCTGGGGCTGGCCGACCTGGGTGCGCTCTTCGACCTGGAGATCGACGACGACGACGTGGACACGGCCGGCGGGCTGCTGACCAAGGCGATCGGCCGTGTCCCCCTGCCCGGCGCCACCGGCCGCGCCCAGGGCCTGGAGCTCGTCGCCGACGAGGCCACCGGCCGCCGCCGGCAGGTCACGAGCCTCATCGTCAGCCGCGACACCGAGGAGTAGCGCCCCTGGACGCCCGCGCACCCGGGTACCGGGGACGTTCTGGCGCGACGACGGGCATGAGGCACCCCCACCTGGGTGTTTGCCCTGCCCCAAGGCCAACCCTGTTGACTGGCGGGATGACCAACCGACTGACGCTGCCCGCCTACCTGGTCGCCAGCGCCGCCTCCTTGTTCGGCAACGCGGCGATCGGCGTCGTGCTGCCGTGGCTGGTGCTCGAGCGCACCGGCGACCCGGCGCTGGGCGTGCTGGGAGCGTTGTTCGACGGCCCCGTCACGGACTCGGGGAGCGACAAGGAGGGCTTCCGCATCGTCAGCACCTTCGGCCGTGAGACGCCCAGCCAGCTGCGCCTGGCACGGCTCATCAGTGAGCGCCTGGACGGCTGACCGCGAGGAGATGCCCGGACCGATACCATCACTGGCGCGGCGCCCGCCGCACGAGCAGGCCCACGGGCCCGGACCACCTAGGAGACGCTGTGACCCACGACCTCTTCCGCTTCCCCTCCGACGACGAGCTCATGGACGGGCCCAACGCCTTCGACGACGTCGACGAGACCGGTGAGCCCGACGGCGGCGACCGGACTGAGGCCCTGCCCTCCTCCGCCCGCGCCGACATCGTCGTCCCCGAGGTGCCCGAGGGCTTCCGCGCCGGCTTCGCCTGCCTGGTCGGACGCCCCAACGCGGGCAAGTCCACCCTCACCAACGCCATGGTCGGGCAGAAGGTCGCCATCACCTCCGGGCGCCCCCAGACCACCCGCCACAACGTGCGCGGCGTCGTCCACCGCGACGACGCCCAGCTCGTCCTGGTCGACACCCCCGGCCTCCACCGCCCCAGGACCCTTCTGGGCAAGCGCCTCAACGACCTCGTGCGCGAGACCCTGGCCGACGTCGATGTCATCGTCCTGTGCGTGCCCGCCGACGAGAAGGTCGGTCCCGGTGACCGCTTCATCGCGCGCGACCTCGCCGACGTCCACCGCCCCGTCGTCGCCGTCGTCACCAAGGCGGACACCGTCAGCCGCGAGGCCCTGGCCGCCCAGCTCCTGGCTGTCAACGACCTGGGCGACTGGGCCGACGTCGTGCCCGTGTCCGCGCTCAAGGGGGAGCAGGTCGATGTCCTCGAGGACGTCCTCATCAGCCACCTGCCGCCCTCCCCTCCGCTGTACCCGACCGGTGAGGTCACTGACGAGCCCCAGGCCGTCATGATCGCCGAGCTGGTGCGCGAGGCGGCCCTCGAGGGCGTGCGTGACGAGCTGCCCCACTCCCTGGCCGTCGTCGTCGACGAGATCGTGGACCCCCGCACCGACACCACGGGCTCGCGCGTCAAGGGCACCGGCAGCCGGCTTCAGGTGCGTGTGAGCCTCGTCGTCGAGCGCGACTCCCAGAAGGCCATCATGATCGGCAAGGGCGGCTCGCGCCTCAAGGAGATCGGTGTCGTATCCCGCAAGGGGATCCAGGCGCTGCTCGGCCGGCCCGTCTACCTCGACCTGCACGTGCGCACCTTCAAGGACTGGCAGTCCGACCCGAAGGCGCTCGCCAGGCTCGGCTTCTGACACCGGCCACGCCCCGTGGGACCCCAGGAGCGTGAGCACAGGCGGCGCGAGCGTGCCCAGCGCCGCCAGGCCCGGCGCGCCGACCCGGCCCACCTCAGCCGCCGCGAGCTCGCCGCCGCCCTCAGCTGGCTGCGCGTCGTGCCCCGGCGCGCCTGGAGCCTGCTCGCGCGCCTGTGGCGTGAGGAGCGCGGCCGCCTCGCCGTCATGGCTGCGGGGGTGATCGCCGCCGTCCTGCTCCTGGCCCTCGTCGGCGCCGGGCAGACCGAGATCGTCGGGATCATCACGACGGTGGGCCTGGGGGCGCTCGTGACCGCCGTGTCCTGGGACCACCGCACCGCCGGGGCCGTCGTCGTCACGGTCCTCGCCCTGGCCCTGCTGGGCTCCCTCGCCGGGCCCCGGTGGTCCCCCCAGCCGGCCCGTGACGTGCTCGTGCCCACCACCACGGACACGCGCATCGGGGGAGGGGCCGCCACCGCCGCCGTCGGCACCTACGCCGTGCTCACCACGGAGCTGACCCTCGCGCAAGCCGACGGCACGACGGTCGGCGGCCTGCTGCGTCAGCCCCTGGGAGCCGACGGCAGTGCGCTGACCGGCACCCTCGGCGTCGTCTT
Organism: Actinomyces sp. W5033; assembly: GCF_051303165.1. NCBI lineage: Bacteria > Bacillati > Actinomycetota > Actinomycetes > Actinomycetales > Actinomycetaceae > Actinomyces > Actinomyces sp. W5033. The sequence goes on from NZ_JBPPGD010000001.1 coordinate 43,133, forward strand.
CATGCACGGTGCCGGCACCCACACCCGCTACGGCTTCCGCGAGCAGGCCGAGGCCCTGACCAGCGCTGGCGCGACCACCCTCGTCCCGGACAAGCCGACCCAGGGGTACACGCTCACCGAGCGTGACTACGAGCTCATGGCCGACGACTACGCCCAGTCCATCGACTACCTGCGAACGCTGCCCACCGTGGCAGCCAACGGCGTGGGCGTGTACGCCGAGTCCGAGGGCGGCTTCCCCGGGGTCGTCACCGCCGGGCGCGACCCGGGGCTCGCCTTCCTCGTGCTGGCCAGCGCCCCCGTGGTCCAGCTGCGCCAGCAGGCCACCTACGCGGCCGGCACCTACCTGAGCAACGTCGGGGTACCCGAGCCGCTGCTGACGGCGGTGGCCCGCCTGCTGGGCGCGCGCGAGCTGCCGGGTGGGGCCTTCCGCTACGCCGACTTCGACGCCACCTCCTACCAGCAGCGCATCACCGCCCCCGTCCTCATGCTCTACGGCACCGCGGACTCCTCCATGCCCCTCGTCCAGGGGCCCGCGACCATCTGGGACGACATCCAGGTGGCGGGCAACACGCAGCTGACCGTGCGCTACTACGCGGGCGCCAACCACGGCCTCAAGCGTGGCAACAGCACCGACGGCGCCCTCGCCCCCGGTGTGGCCCGGGACCTCGCCCGCTGGGTCACGGGCCTGCCCGACACGGCCCGCGCCGAGCCTCACGTCGCCGGGGCGACCCCGGTGCAGGACTTCTGGGCCCAGGCGCCGGGCCGTGCCCGCTGGTACGCCTCCGGCGACCTCATGCTCGTCGGCATCCTCTCCGGCCTGGCCCTGCTGGCGGCCTCCGGGGCGGGCTGGGTGCTAGGCCAGCTGCCCAGGCTCGTGGGCCGGCGCGGAATGCACCTGCCCGACCCCGTGGGCCGCTGGACCGGCGCCCTGGCCCTGGCCGTGCTGGCGGCCTGGGTCCTCTACCTCGCCTACGTCGCGATGGTGGCGCGCCTGGCCCTGTCCTACTCCTCGAACCCGTGGATCTCCTACGGCGGCTGGCTGGCCGCCCAGCTGACGGCGCTGCTGGCCGTCGTCATCCTCGTCAAGCTCGTCGGGCGGGTCCGCCTTGTGCGCGGGCACGTGCGCCACGGCCGCGACGAGGGCGGGCGCTGGCTCACCGTGCCCGCCGCCTTGGTGCTCACCAGCGCCGTGGTCGGCTCCGTGCTGCTCCTGGCTGCCCTGTCCTACTGGGGGCTGTTCCCCATGCTCCGCTGAGCAGGGCCGCAGCGTGGCGGGCTGCGGGTCGCGGTGGGCGGTCTCAGCCCAGGGGAGGGAAGTCCTCAAGGGAGAAGACGGACTCAACCGGCACGTCGAAGAAGTGGGCGATGCGCAGAGCCAGGTGCAGGGAGGGCGAGTACTCGCCGCGCTCGAGGTAGCCGATGGTCTGGTAGTGCACCCCCAGTGCGTCGGCGAGCTGGCGGCGGCTGACGCGGCGGTCCGCGCGCAGCACGGCGATGCGGTTGTGGACGACGTCGTCTGCCATCACATGCCGGTCTGGGAGCGGGTGGCGGACTGCAGGCGTGCCAGGCTACCGATGCTCTCCTTGCGGAAGGAGCGACTGACGAGGGCGGGGGACACCACGGCGAGCCCGACCAGGGCCCACGCCGCCAGGACCGCCACGGCGGTGCCCGGATGGAAGGCGCCGCCGACCTCCCACGAGGGGTCGCCGACGAGGGCCCAGCGGGTCAGGTGCCCCGACCAGTACGTGGGCATGACCACCTGGATGAGCTGGAGCCAGCGCGGCAGGGACACGACCGGGAAGAAGGAGCCGTTGGTGAGGACCAGCGCCATGACCGGCAGGAAGGTGAGCATGAGGCTGTACATGCCTCGCGCGCCGTAGCCGGCGATGACGCCCAGGGGGGCTGAGGCCAGGGCGGCCAGGACGATGAGGGGCACGCACTTCAGGACCTGCGCGGCGCTGGGCGCCAGGTCGGGCAGGAAGAGCGCGCCACCCAGCAGCACCGCCAGCTGCATCACCATCGTGTGCACGAGGGTGGTGACGGTCTTGCTGATCGTCCACACCAGCGCACCGTGGGGCAGGATGCGCACGCGCAGCAGGGCCCCGCCGACGCGGTCGGTGAAGGTCTCGGAGGCGATCTGTATCGCGATGAGCCCGCCCAGGGCCCCGACGCTGCCTGCGACGAGCATCGTGCCGTAGGCGGTGTGGGCCTCGATGAGCCGGCTGCTCGTCCTGCCGACGGCGACGATGACGCCCGCGGCCAGTATCAGGCTGAGCACGCCGCTGCCCAGGAGAGTGGGACGAAGGTCGGCGACGCTCTGGTGCCACACGGCGCGCGCGAGGGCGCCCAGGCGCGGGCGGCGGTCGGGGCGGGGGCTCATGAGCGGGTCTCCTTGCGTGTCAGGGCGAGGTAGGTCTCCTCGAGCGTGGGGCGGGTGACGGTCAGCTCCGAGATGCTGCCCAGGTCCAGGCTCTGCAGGAAGCGTTCGGGGGTGGGCGTGGTGTGCACGTGGCGGCGGCCGTCCTGGACCCAGGTGATCTCGGCGTCGTCGCTGAGCTGCTCGCGCAGCTCGGTGACTGAGCCGTCGGCGAGGACGCGCCCGTGGGCCATGATGAGCACCCGCGAGGCGAGGCGCTCGGCCTCGGCGAGGTCGTGCGTCGTCATGAGGACGGTGGCGCCGTCGTCGATGCGCTGGGCGATGAGGTCGTGCACGTGGGTGCGGGCCACAGGGTCGAGGCCGGTGGTCGGCTCATCGAGCACGAGCAGGCTGGGGCGTCCCAGCAGGGCCGCCGCGAGATCGACGCTGCGCCGCTGGCCGCCGGACAGGCGTGACAGGCGGCTACCGGCCTGCTCGCTGAGGCCGACCGCCGTGAGAACGTCCTCGACGGTGCTCACGTCGTCGGTGGCGGTCATCTGGATGGACCGGATCCACTCGAGCTGGTCCGCGACGCGCCACTTGGGGTGGTCGGTCCAGTTCTGCTGGACCAGGCCGATGCGCGTCCAGAAGGAGGCGGGGGCGCGACGCGGGTCCGTCCCCAGGACCCTCACGGTCCCCGACTGGGGGGCGAGCGAGCCCAGGAGGTTCTCGATGAGCGTGGTCTTGCCGACGCCGTTGGGCCCCAGGAGGCACACGAGCTCTCCCTGGCGGACCTCCAGGCTCAGCCCGTCCAGGACCGGGGGACCGCCGTAGGTGAAGGTGAGGTTCTCGACGGTGACGATGTCGTTCATGGTCGCGACTTTCGTCGTAGGTACAGGTCTGAAAGTAGTATGTCTACTACCTTCTGTTGTGTCAACGCGACGGGCGGGTGGGTGGATGCCGGCCCGCTTCGCCCACCGGGCAGTGGCGGCGGGCGTCCACCCAGTGACGAGACCTGCGTGCGCGAGGAGATCGCGGTAACGTCGTTCCCGTGCGAACGACGATGAGCCTGCTGCTTAGTCGCCGCGGCGGGGCCTGACCGGGCCGGCGACCCGACCGCGGCTCATCCGTGCTGCCGGCCCCGGGCACGCCCTCCCGTGCCGCCCGCCTGCCACACCGTCGAGGAGAGAACCCATGCGCACCGCCCGCCCTGCCCCCCAGCAGCCCTCCGGCATGCCCTTCACCAAGTACGTCCCCTTCCAGGACACCGTCCTCACCGACCTGCCGGACCGCACCTGGCCCACCAAGCGCCTGACTCGCGCGCCCCGCTGGCTGTCCACCGACCTGCGCGACGGCAACCAGTCCCTCATCGAGCCCATGGGGCCCGAGGCCAAGCGCGCCCTGTTCGACCTGCTGGTGCGCATTGGCTTCAAGGAGATCGAGATCGGCTTCCCTGCCGCCTCTCAGACGGACTTCGACTTCGTGCGCTCCCTCGTCGATGACGACGCCATCCCCGAGGACGTGACGATCAGCGTCCTGACCCAGTCCCGCGAGGACCTCATCGACCGCACCCTCGACGCCTGCGTCGGTATCCCGCGCGCCACCGTCCACCTGTACAACGCCCTGTCGCCCCTGTTCCGTGAGGTCGTCTTCCGCATGGGCAAGGACGACGTGCGCGAGCTCGCCATCGACGGCACCCGCATGGTCATGGCCCGCGCCGAGAAGGTCCTCACCGAGGACACCATCTTCGGCTTCGAGTACTCCCCGGAGATCTTCGTCGACACCGAGCGCGACTACACCCTTGAGGTCTGTGAGGCCGTCATGGACGTGTGGCAGCCGGAGGCCGAGCGCGAGATCATCCTCAACCTTCCCGCCACCGTCGAGCGCGCCACCCCCAACGTGTACGCGGACCAGATCGAGTGGATGAGCCGCAACCTCTCGCGCCGTGACGTCATCGCCCTGTCGCTGCACAACCACAACGACAGGGGCTCCGGCGTGGCCGCCGCCGAGCTCGGCCTGCTCGCCGGCGCGGACCGGGTCGAGGGCTGCCTCTTCGGGCACGGGGAGCGCACCGGCAACGTCGATCTCATCACCCTCGCCCTCAACCTCTTCAGCCAGGGCGTTGACCCCATGCTCGACCTGTCGGACATCGACGCGGTCCGGCGGGTCGTCGAGACCTCCACTCAGATGCCTGTGCCCCCGCGCACCCCCTACGCCGGCGAGCTCGTGTACACCTCCTTCTCCGGCTCCCACCAGGACGCCATCAAGAAGGGCTTCGCCGCCCGCGCCGAGGCGGTCGCCGCCAAGCGCGCCGAGGGGCTCGACGGCGAGGCCGCCGAGACGGCGGTGCCCTGGTCGATGCCGTACCTGCCCATCGACCCGCACGACGTCGGCCGCTCCTACGAGGCCGTCGTGCGCGTCAACTCCCAGTCCGGCAAGGGCGGCGTGTCCTACCTGCTCAAGCAGAAGCGCAACCTCGACCTGCCCCGCCGGCTCCAGATCGAGTTCTCCCGCATCATCCAGCGTCACACCGACACCTACGGCGGCGAGATCGATGCCGAGACGATGTGGTCGATGTTCACCGACGAGTACCTGCCCGCCCGCACCGAGCCGGACACGGAGCTCGAGCCCTGGGGCCGCTTCGAGCTCAAGGGCGCGACACTGACCTCCTCCGGCGACGAGGACTCGATCCTCACGATCACGGTGCGTGACGGCGGCGAGCGCAGGCTGCTGACCGCCTCGGGCAACGGCCCGCTTGACGCCTTCGTCACGGCCCTGGAGCAGACGGGTGTGAGCGTGCGCATCCTGGACTACGTCGAGCACGCGCTGAGCGAGGGCCGTGACGCACGGGCCGCCTCCTACGTCGAGTGCGAGGTCGATGGCCAGGTCCTGTGGGGAGTCGGCATCGACCCGTCGATCACGACCTCCTCCTTCAAGGCCGTTATCTCAGCCGTCAACCGCGCCCTGCGCTGACCCCACCGGCCCCGGCTCCGGCCCACCCGGCCCCAGCCGGCCCCAGCCGGCCAGGCCCCGGCTCCGGCCCAACTCCTCGGTTTGCGCTCGAACGTACGGCCTGTAGCCGTACTCTCGGACGCAAACCGAGGAGTTCGAGGTCTGTTGTGCCGCGTTGGGTGGGGGCAGGGGAGGGGTGTCACACCCACAGGTCCCGCCGCTCAGTGCGTGCTCGGCGGCTGGCGACGGCGAGCGGCATGACCCTCTGCATCCTGCGCACCATCGCCTCCGGGTCGCGCAGGTCCTCCCAGCCGAAGCGGAACACCTGCCACCCGGCGCGGGACAGCCGCAGCTCACGTTGCTTCTCCCGGCGGAAGTCCTCCGCCTCGCGCATCTTGTCGAGCCCGTCGAACTCCCAGCCGACGCGCAGCCTCTCGAAACCGAGGTCCAGGAAGTACTCGTGCCCCTCGACCTCGACACGCCGCTGGCACACGGACGCGGGCAGCCCGGCCGCCGCGGCGCCCCACCGGATCACGCTCTCACCCGGCGACTCCGCAAGCGGGTTGACGAGGGTGAGCGCCGTGCGCGCCCGGCACGCGCCGCGTCGCGGCCCCTGCCGCTCCACCTCCTTGCGAAGACGGGCGACGGCGTCGCCGACGCGCGTCGGTGTCGTGGCTGCCCGTGTCCACCGGTCGGGACGGCACACCATCCTCAACGCCGAGTCGATGATTGGCAACGACTCGCGCACCGGCAGGTCGAAGGCGCAGTCCAGCGCCGTGCGCAAGGGAGTCGTGACGGCCAGGCCGTTGACGACGACGATCTCGTCATCATCGGGCATGACGAGGGACCGGTGGATGACCACGCGGCGGCAGGGCCGGTCACCGAGGCGCACGAAGGGCATGGGCAGGCGTGCCCGGTTGCGTATGGAGGTCACCGCCAGCCGGATGTCGGGCTCGCGCCGGATCGCCGACAGCCCCAGGACCGCGGCTGCTGCCTCGTGCGTGAGAGCGCGGGCCGAGGGCACCTGGTGGAGCGCCGCCGCGCACCGGGCGAGGGTGAGCTGCTGCTGGGCCTGCCAAAAGGGGAGGTCGTCGGCACTGGCCATGTAGGTGCCCCAACCCACGCGTACCAGTCCGGGCTGGGAGCTGAGGTCCCTGACTGTCTTCTCTGAGGTGAACCGGAGCGCCGGCGGCTCTGGCGGACAGGGGTAGTGCTGCGAGGCCGGGCTCATGGCGCCAGGATGCGGAGCCGACGCTGGACCTGCCACAGGCGCAGGACGCGTCTGTGGACAAGCGCAGGCGCACGGTGGTCGGGCGGCTGGCTGTGGAGCCCTGTCCTCTTGGCCCACCTCCTCGGTTTGCGCGCGAACTCCCTGGGGGTTTGCCGTACGTTCGCGCGCAAACCGAGGAGGTGGGCAGGCGGGGTGGGGTGGAGGTGAGGGCGTGAGAGACTGCGCGCGTGCCCAGCAAGCTCTACCGCGACGAGGCCCTCGTCCTGCGCACCTACACGCTGGGTGAGGCCGACCGCATCATCGTCATGCTCACGCGCGCCCACGGTCAGGTGCGCGCCGTCGCCAAGGGCGTGCGCCGTACCACGTCCCGTTTCGGTGCCCGCCTCGAGCCCTTCTCCATGATTGACGTCCAGCTCCACGCCGGCCGCAGCCTCGACGTCGTCACCCAGGTGGAGGCCATCGAGCCCTTCGCGCGGGGTATCACCGACGACTACGCCGTCTTCACCTGCGCCTCGACCATGGTGGAGACCGCCGAACGGCTTACCCAGGACGACGGCGACCTCGGCACCGCTGAGGCCGCCCAGCAGTTCCTCCTCCTGTACGGCGCTCTGTTCGCCCTCAGCCGCCGACGCCACGCCCCCGGCCTGGTCCTTGACTCCTACCTGCTGCGCGCCCTCGCGCTGGCGGGCTGGGCCCCCTCCTGCTTCGAGTGCGCGCGCTGCGGTGCCCCGGGCCCCCACGAGGCCTTCCACGTCCAGGCCGGTGGCGCCGTGTGCGCCTCCTGCCGTCTGGCGGGCAGCGTCGAGGTCGAGCAGGGCACCATGGTGCTGCTGGGCGCCCTGCTGTCCGGTGACTGGCCGGTGGCCGAGCGCTCCAGCGCCCGTGAGCGCGCACAGGCCTCCGGCCTGGTGTCGGCATACTTGACCTGGCACCTGGAGCGTCGTCTGCGCTCCCTCTCCCTCGTCGAAAGGGTCTGACGATGGCCGCGAAGAGCACCGGCGTCTACGAGGCCGTTCCCCTGCACCGCGAGGGCCTCACGCCCCCGTCGCTGGCGCCCGGCAGCGTGCCGGGCCACGTGGCCTGCGTCATGGACGGCAACGGGCGCTGGGCCAACAGCAGGGGCCTGCCGCGCACCGAGGGCCACCGGGTGGGCGAGTCCACGATGATGGACGTCATCGCCGGCGCCGTCGAGGTGGGTGTCAGGGAGCTGAGCGTCTACGCCTTCTCCACGGAGAACTGGCGCCGCTCCCCGGCCGAGGTCCGCTTCCTCATGGGCTTCACCCGCGAGGTCCTGCGGGCCCAGACCGACGACCTGCTCGCCTGGGGTGTGCGCGTCAACTGGGTGGGGCGCGAGCCTCGCCTGTGGCGCTCGGTGCTGGCCGAGGTCCGCCGCTCCGAGCGGATCACGGCCGGAAACGAGGCGCTCGTGCTCAACATGTGCCTCAACTACGGCGGACGCGCGGAGATCGCCGACGCCGCCCGGGCCATCGCCGCCGACGTCGAGGCCGGCAGGCTCAAGGCCTCCGGCGTCAACGAGCGCACCATCCAGCGCTACCTGTACTCGCCCTCGATGCGCGACGTCGATCTCATGATCCGCACGGGCGGGGAGCAGCGCACGAGCAACTTCCTCATGTGGGAGTCGGCCTACGCCGAGCTGTACTTCTCCGACCTGCCGTGGCCGGAGTTCGACCGCACCCAGCTGTGGCGGGCCATCGAGGCCTACGCCCACCGCGACCGCCGCTTCGGGGGCGCCGTCGACGCCGTGGCCACACCCAGCGGTCCGGGCAGCGCCTCGGTGCCCGGTGAGCCCGCCCGCTGAGCACGCGCACCGACGCGCCGACGGCGGACGCCTACGCGCCGACGGGCTCCACGGGCGCGCCACAGGCCGTCTCCGCCAGCAGGTGCTGCACGACGGCGGGCCCCACCTGCGCACCGCGCTCCTGGGCCAAGCGCGCCACCGCCAGCTGGCGCTCGGCCCCGTTGCCGACGTCGAGCACCCGTCCCGCCTGGGCGAGCTCGTGCTCACACCCCAGGTCCTCGGCCACCGGTGCCAGGCGCTCCAGGAGCCCGGGCAGGGTCTGACGCAGCGGCACCGGATCGGCGCCGACCTCCTCGACGAGGGCGGCGTCGAGCCCGAAGCGCGCCGAGCGCCACTTGTTGGCGGCCAGCAGCCAGTGCGGCAGCCTGCACAGTGGCCGCCCGGCGTCGAGGGCGCGTGCGGCCTCCTCCACCAGGCAGTGGATGAGGGCCGCCACGGCACCGATCTCGGTGAGGTTGGAGGAGGCGTCGCAGGCACGCACCTCCACCGTCCCGAAGGCGGGGGAGGGGCGCACGTCCCACCGGAGCTCGTTGACCTCTCGGATGGCGCCGGCGCGCAGCAGATCGCGGGTGCAGTCCTCGAAGTCCCGCCAGGTGCTCAGGGGCTCGGGCAGACCGGCGTTCGGCAGCTGCTGGAACATCATGGCGCGGTTGTCCGCGTAGCCGGTGTCCTGCCCCACCCACATCGGTGAGGAGGCGGCGACGGCCTGGAGGTGGCCGATGTAGGTCGCCATGTGGCTGAGCACGGGGATGGCCCGTGCGACGTCGTCGATGCCGACGTGCACGTGCGTGCCGAAGATGAGCATCTGGCGCCCCCACCAGCGGGTCCGCTCAACCAGCTCGAAGTAGCGTGAGGTGCACGTGACCTCATGGTCGCTCGGGTCCTCGAAGGGGTGGGTGCCGGCGCTGGTGAGCGCGGCACCGTGGGCGGCGAAGGCCGGCTGGACGAGGGCGAGGGAGTCGGCCAGATCGACCAGGGCGTCGGGGACCCGGTGCTGGCGCGAGGAGACGAGCTCGATCATGCCCCGGTGCATCTCCTTGTGGATGCGTTCAACTCCGTGGGCTCCGGACAGCTCGAGCTCGCGCAGGACGTCGGGACCGATGGGGGCGAAGCGGCCGGTGGCGGGGTCGATGACCTGAAGCTCCCACTCGATGCCGATGGTGGAGCGCGGTGAGTGCGTGAAGTCGATGCTCATGATGGTGCGGCTGCGCGGTAGCGCTGGACGAAGTCGGTGATGATGCGGTTGGCGGGGCGCACGTCGGCGGCGTCGCAGCGCTCGATGACGGCGGCGCGCTCGTGGGCCGGGTAGTAGGCGTCGCCGTAGGCGTCGATGCGCACGCGCATGCCGGTGGTGGTGATCTCGGGGTGGAACTGGGTGCCGTAGACGTTGCGTCCCCAGCGTCCCATCTGGATGGGGCAGCGCTCACCGGTGGCCAGGACGAGGCCGCCTGCGGGCAGGTCGGTGACTGACTGGGAGTGACCGACATAGGCCCGGAAGGACGGCGCCAGGGCGGCGGTGAGGGGATCGGCGGCCCCGGCGGGCGTCAGCGTCATGACGGGCGCCTGGAGCTCCTCGCCGACGTCGTCGCGCAGGCTGCCGCCCAGCGCCAGGACAATGGACTGCAGCCCGAAGCACAGGCCGAGGGTGGGCACGTCCTCCTGGACGAGCCGGGCGGACAGGCTCAGGACGCGCTCGCGCAGCCGCTCGTGGGCGGGGTCGGCCGACAGGGGGCCGGTGAGCGACAGAGGCGATCCGGTGATGATGACGCCGGCCCAGGCACTCAGGTCGAGCGTCTGCGGGTCGGGGCAGTCGTCGTCGAGGAGGTTGATGACGTCCAGTCCCCGCCCGGGGGCCAGGTCGGCCTGCTGGTCGAGGACCGCGAGCTCGTCGTCGGCGATGGCGCCGGGGCGTCGGCAGACGGCGAGGAGGAAGGGGGCGCTCACGCTCGCAGGCTACCGTGCCTCCTGCTCGTCCTCGGCGAGGGCGGAACAGCGCGCGCACAGGCCGAAGAACTCGGCCGTGTGCTCCATGTGCGTGAACCCGTGGGACGTGGAGACCTCGGTGACCCAGGACTCCAGCGCCGGGTCGGAGACCTCGACGGCGTGACCGCAGCGTCGGCACACGAGGTGGTGATGGTGGTGGCCCAGGTCCTCGCAGGCGCGGTAGAGGATCTCGCCGTCGGTGTTGCGGACATGGTCCACGTCGCCGGCCTCCGCCATGGCGGTGAGGTTGCGGTAGACGGTGGCGAGGCCGACCTTGGTCCCCTCGGCCTCGAGCGCGGCGTGGATCTGCTGCGCGGAGCGGAACTCGGGGGTGCGGGTGAGCAGTCCCGCGACCGCCGCGCGCTGCCAGGTGGCTCGTGGCCGCGCGGACGTTGACCCCGCGGTGGAGCGTGGCGTCGTCATGAGGAGACCTCCTGCTGGCCGGTGGTGACGGGGTCGAGACTATCGGTCCCCCGTCCGTGGCGGCCGCGGCGCAGGGCGTGCAGGCCCGCACCGAGGACGGCGGTGAGGGCGTACAGGCCCACGAGCAGGACGACGATCATGGCGCCGGGTGACACGGGCACGACGTAGGTGATCGTCAGGCCGGTGACGCAGGCGGTGACGCCGATGGCCATCGCCAGGTGCATGGTGCGGGTGAAGGAGTGCGCGACCAGCTGGGCGACGGCCACCGGCACGATCATGACGGCGGAGACCAGCAGCGCGCCGACGACGCGCATGGACACCGACACGGTCAGGGCGGCCACGACGGCGACGGTGACGTTGAGCACCCCGGTGGGCAGGCCGGTGGCGCGGGCGAACTCCTCGTCGTTGGACAGGGAGAACAGGGGGCCGCGCAGCCCGAGGCCGACGAGGAGGACAGCGGTGGCGAGCACGGCCGTGTAGACGACGTCCTGGTGCGAGACGGTTGAGATGGAGCCGAAGAGGTAGGAGCTGAGGTTGGTGGTGGTGCCGCCCGCCAGCTTGATGAGCAGGACACCGCCGGCGATCCCGCCGTAGAAGAGGATGGCGAGTGCGACGTCGCCGCGGGTGCGGCCGCGGGCCCGGATGACCTCGATGAGGACGGCTCCGAGGACGGAGACGACGACGGCGAAGGGCACGGCGAGCGCGTCCTGGGGGCTGAGGTGGGCCACGCCTCCGGCGATCCAGCCGAGTGCCACACCGGTGAGGGCGATGTGCCCGATGCCGTCGCCGAGCAGTGCCAGGCCCCGCTGGACGAGGTAGGTGCCGACGACGGGGGCGGCCAGGCCCACGAGGACGGCGACGACGAGGGCGCGCTGCATGAGGGGGCTGGAGAGCATGGCGGCCATGGTGTCCGGGGTCATCGCTGGTCCTGACTGGAGCGGGTGGACAGGACGGGGGCGTGGTGCGCGACGGGGGGCCCGGCGTAGGGGTGCTCGTGCCCGTCGTCGCCGGGGTGGTGGTGCGCGAGGACGGTGCCGCGGGCGCGCTGGTCGGCTGCGAGGCGGTCCGCGGGCGCGTCGAGCACGACCCGGCCCTCATCGAGGATGACGGCGCGCTCGACGACCTGGGCGAGCTCACCCATCTCGTGCAGGACGGTCAGCAGGGTCAGGCCGCTGCGGCGCAGCGCGGTGAGGATCTCGGCCAGCGACTCGCGGCTGGCGCGGTCGATGCCGGCCAGGGGCTCGTCGAGCAGCAGCAGCTCGGGCTGGCGCACGAGGGCCCGGGCGATGAGGACGCGCTGCATCTGCCCTCCGGAGAAGACCTGCACGTGCTCGTTGGCGCGGTGGGCCAGGCCGACGGCGTCGAGCGCGTCCATGGCGGCCTGGCGGGCGTGCCGGCCGCGGTCGGCCAGGGGCTGGCGGGGGCCGAGCAGGCCGGAGCGCACCACCTCGAGCGCGGTGGCGGGCACGCCCGAGGCGGAGCCGATGCGCTGGGGGACGTAGCCGACGCGCTGCCAGGCGACGTCACGACGGCTGGTGACGTCGCTGCCGAAGAGCCGCACGGTGCCCGAGGCGACGGGCAGCAGCCCGAGCACGGTGCGCACGAGGGTCGACTTGCCCGAGCCGTTCGCCCCGAGCAGGGCGACGGACTCACCGGTCTGGACGAGGAGGTCCACGCCGTCCAGGACGAGGCTGTCGCCCAGGACGACGCGGACCCCCTCGGCCTGGATGGGGTGTGACCGGGAGGTCACTTGCACACCAGCGCGGTGCGCAGAGCCTCAAGGTTGGCGTTCATGCCCGCAGCGTAGTCCCCGGCCTCGGGCCGCGACTCCATGGGCGAGAGCACGGCGGTGGTGGCACCGGTCTCCTCGGCGAGGGCCTGGGCGGTCTTGGGTGAGACAAGCTCCTCGGTGAAGACGGTCGTCGTGCCGGTGGACTGGACCACCTCCTTGACGGCGGCGAGGTCCGCGGGGCTGGGCTCAGCCTCGGGATCGATGCCGGAGACGGAGACCTGGGTGAGCCCGTAGCGGTCGGCGAGGTAGCCGAAGGCGGCGTGGGAGGTGACGAAGGTGGTGCGCTCGCAGCTGGCCAGCCCGGTGGTGTAGTCCTTGTCGATGGAGCTGAGGGTGGTGACCAGGCCGGTCAGGCCCGCCTGGTAGTCGGAGGCGTTGTCCGGGTCGGCCTTCTCCAGGGCGGCCTCGATGGCCGTGGCCGCTGAGACCATGCGCTGGGGGTCGAGCCAGAAGTGGGGGTCGGCCGCGTCGGCGTGCTCGTGCGCGTCGGCGTGCTCGTGCTCCTCGGCGTGCTCGTGCTCGTCGGCCTCGCCCTCGTGCTCGTGGTGGTGGCCGACCCCCTCGTGGTGGACGAGGCTCACGGCGTCGGCGACGTCGAGGACGGTGGGGCCATCGACCTGGGCCAGGGCCTCGTCCAGGGAGGCCTGGAAGCCGGAGGCGTAGGCCACGAGGTCCACCTTCTCCAGGGCGGCGACGTCCGCCGGGGCGAGCTCGAAGTCGTGCGGCTCGACGTTGACCGGGGTGACGCTGGTGACGTTGACGTGCTCACCGCCGATGGCCTCGACGAGGTACTGGATGGGGTAGAAGGAGGCGGCGACGTCGAGGCGGCCGTCGGCGTCAGAGGAGGTGGTGGAAGCGCCGCCGCAGGCGGCCAGCGAGCCGGCGAGGGCGAGGGCTGCGGCGACGGCGAGGGGACGGCGGAAGGGGGTGAGGCAGATGCGCATGGGAATGATTCTCATCGACCTGGTTCGCCACGTCAAACAGGCGCCGCCGCTGCGCCCTGAGGAACAGGTCACCGTCCCCGGCGCCGCGCTCAGGCGCCAAAGGACCGCCCGTACACTGTGCCCACATCGTTCCCACCATCCAGGTGCGGACAACGACGACAACAGGAGACACACGGTGGCCAAGACCCCCTCCACCCTCGACAACGTCATCAACCTGGCCAAGCGCCGCGGATTCGTCTTCCCCTGCGGCGAGATCTACGGCGGCACCCGCTCCGCCTGGGACTACGGGCCGCTGGGTGTCGAGCTCAAGGAGAACATCAAGCGCCAGTGGTGGCAGTACATGGTCCGCTCGCGCGACGACGTCGTCGGCCTGGACTCCTCGGTCATCCTTCCGCGTGAGACCTGGGTCGCCTCCGGTCACGTGGGTGCCTTCACCGACCCGCTCGTGGAGTCCCTGCACACCCACAAGCGCTACCGCGCCGACCAGCTCATCGAGGAGTACGCCGAGCGCAAGGGTCTCGACCCCGAGACCGTCACCCTCGACATGGTGCCCGACCCGGTCACCGGCCAGCCCGGCTCCTGGACCGAGCCGCGCGAGTTCTCCGGCCTGCTCAAGACCTTCCTCGGTCCGGTGGACGACGAGTCGGGCCTGCACTACCTGCGCCCCGAGACCGCCCAGGGCATCTTCATCAACTTCGCCAACGTCATGAGCGCGGCCCGCAAGAAGCCGCCCTTCGGCATCGGCCAGGTCGGCAAGTCCTTCCGCAACGAGATCACCCCCGGCAACTTCATCTTCCGCACCCGCGAGTTCGAGCAGATGGAGCTCGAGTTCTTCTGTGAGCCCGGCACGGACGAGCAGTGGCACCAGTACTGGATCGACTACCGCAGGGCCTGGTACGTGGACCTGGGCATCGACCCGGCCAACCTGCGCGAGTACGAGCACCCCCAGGAGAAGCTGTCGCACTACTCCAAGCGCACCGTGGACCTGGAGTACCGCTTCGGCTTCCAGGGCTCGCAGTGGGGCGAGCTCGAGGGCATCGCCAACCGCACCGACTTCGACCTGTCCACCCACGCCGAGCACTCCGGCAAGGACCTGTCCTACTTCGACCAGACGAGGAACGAGCGCTGGACCCCCTACGTCATCGAGCCCTCGGCCGGCCTGACTCGTTCCCTCATGGCCTTCCTTGTGGAGGCCTACACCGAGGACAAGGCCCCCAACACCAAGGGCGGTGTGGACACCCGCGTGCTGCTGCGCCTCGACCCCCGCCTGGCTCCCGTCAAGGTCGCGGTCCTGCCGCTGAGCCGCAAGGAGGAGCTCACCGGCCCCGCCCGCGAGCTCGCCGCGCGCCTGCGCCAGGTCTGGAACGTCGAGTACGACGACGCCGGCGCCGTCGGCCGCCGCTACCGCCGTCAGGACGAGATCGGCACGCCCTTCTGCGTCACCTACGACTTCGAGTCGCCCCAGGACGGCGCCGTCACCGTGCGCGAGCGCGACACGATGGCTCAGGAGCGCGTGCCGCTCGAGGGCATCGAGCGCTACCTGGCCGAGCGGCTCGTCGGCTGCTGAGCCCGCCCCGTCCATCCCCGCCTGGGGGACGCCGAGCCATCGCCCAGGCCCGCCCCGACGCCGCACCGACGCCTCATCTGGCTCCGGTGCGGCGTCGGGCATGATGGCCCGGTGACACACGAGCCAGCCCCCTCGCAGCAGCACCCCGACGAGCACGCGCGCAGCGGGCGCACGGCTGGCACCGGTGCCCAGGCGCACAGCCACACCCACCTGGGCCCCCTGCACCTGAGCGAGAACGAGCACCGCCGGGTCGTCACCGTCCTGGCGGGCCTCGTCGTGCCCCTCGTGCTCGCCACCCTCATCGGCCTGGCGGTGCTGTGGCCCACGGGCTCCAGCCCGGTGGGCTCCCAGTCCTTCACCGCCGGCAGCGCGAGCCCCGAGTCCGCCACCGTCACCGGGCTCGACGTCGCCGACTGCGTCCAGGCCGCCGCCGCGCTCGGCTCCGTGAGCGACGGCTCGCTCCTGGACTCGGCCATCTGCGCCGAGATCACCACGGGCGCGGCCGCCGGCGTCGTCATGCCCGTGCACGTGCCCGCCGAGTCCCTGCCCGCCGCGGACGTCGGCGACCGTCTCAACGTCATCTACACGGCCGACGCGCTCGTGGGAGGCACGCCCTTCGTCTTCCTCGACTACGACCGCCAGGTGCCCGTGGGCGCCCTGACGGTCGTCTACCTCGTCGTCGTCGTCGCCGTGGCCGGCCGCAAGGGCGTTCTCAGCGTCGTCGGCCTCCTGCTGTCCTCGGCCGTGCTCCTGCTGTTCATGATTCCCGCCCTGCTCAAGGGCGGCTCGCCCATGGCGGTGACTCTCACCGGCTCGGTCGCCATGATGCTGCTGGCCGTCTACGTCGCCCACGGGGTGAGCGTGCGCACCACCACCGCCCTGCTGGGAACCCTCGCAGGCGTCGTCCTCACCGTGCTGTTGTCCCTGTGGGGCGTGGCGGCGGCCAACCTCACCGGTGCCGTCGGCGACGACGCCCTGACCCTCACCGCCCTCGTCCCCGGCCTGGACCTGCGCTCCCTGCTCACCTGCGGCATGGTCATCGCGGGGCTCGGGGTCCTCAACGACGTCACCATCACCCAGGCCTCCGCCGTCTGGGAGCTGCACGCCGCGAACCCGGCGCTCGGGCGCGGGCGGCTGTTCACCGGCGGGATGCGCATCGGGCGCGACCACATCGCCTCGACCGTCTACACCCTCGCCTTCGCCTACGCCGGCACCGCCCTGCCGCTCATCCTGTCGGCCTCGCTCATCGACCGGGCCGTCATCGACACGGTCCTGTCCGGCGAGATCGCCGAGGAGCTCGTGCGCACCCTCGTGTCCTCCATCGGCCTGGTCCTGGCCATCCCCGCGACGACGCTCATCGCCGCCCTGCTGTGCCGCACCGAGCGCACCGGACACGCTGAGCCCTGACCCCCGGGCCGGGAACCGACGTGAGGGCTCAGACGCCGGCGGTGGGCAGGGGACATCCGATGGCGGGGGCGGGTCATCCGCCGGAGACGTCGGACTCGGCCTCCAGCAGCAGCACCCTCTGCTCCTCCGTGAGGTACGGCGAGTCCAGCCAGCCGTCCGGCAGGTGGGGGCGCTTGGGCGTCCCGGCCCGCCCACGCGGCCCCTCCACCGTCTCGCCCGGGTAGGGCACCACCTCGGGAAGTCGCGCGCGCACCGCCGCCAGCGCCTCGTGCAGCTCCTCGAGCGTGCCCACGTGCATGAGCGCGTCGCGCGCCGCCCCGCCCACCGGGTAGCCCCTGAGGTACCAGCCCACATGCTTGCGCAGGTCACGCACCCCGCGCTGCTCGCCCATCTCCTGCGCCAGCAGCCGCCCGTGCTCCTCGATGACCTCGATGACACGATCCAGGTCCGGGTGCGTGCGGGCAGGCGAGCCGTGCATGGCGCTGACGATGTCGGCGAAGAGCCACGGGCGCCCCTGGCAGCCGCGTCCCACGACGACGCCGTCACAGCCCGTCTCACGCACCATCCGCAGCGCGTCGTCACCCGTCCACAGGTCCCCGTTTCCGAGCACCGGCAGGCTCGTCGCCTCCTTCAGGCGCGCGATCGTCTCCCAGCTGGCGTGCCCCGCGTAGTGCTGGCGCGCCGTGCGCCCGTGCAGCGCGATGGCCGCCACTCCCGCGTCCGCCGCCGCACGGGCCACGTCGAGGAAGGTCTCGTGCTCCTCGTCCAGGCCCACGCGCGTCTTGACCGTCACCGGCACCGGGTGGTCACGGCCCACCGCTGCCGAGGCCGCCTCAGAGGCCCGTACCGTCTCACGCAGGATCGCCGCCATGAGGTCACGCTTCCACGGCAGGGCCGCGCCACCGCCCTTGCGCGTGACCTTCGGCGCCGGGCAGCCGAAGTTGAGGTCGATGTGGTCCGCCAGGTCCTCCTCGACGAGGATGCGCACCGCCTTGCCGGCGATCGACGGGTCCACCCCGTACAGCTGGATCGAGCGCACCCGCTCACCCGGGTCGGTGCGCACCATCGCCAGGGTCTTGTCGTTGCGCTCCACCAGCGCGCGCGTCGTCACCATCTCGGTGACGTACAGCCCGGCCGGGGCCGACAGCCGCCCGCCGGTAAAGGCGATGGGCCCCTCGGCGTCGGGACGCAGCGCCTGGGGCAGGGCGCTCTCGCCGTACAGGCGGCACAGGCGCCGGAAGGACGCGTTCGTCACCCCGGCCATCGGGGCGAGCTCGACCGGCGTGGGGACCTCGATGGGGCCGATGCGCAGTGGGGGCAGCACGCAGGTGGGAGCGTCGGTGCGGGCAGGGGCCTGAGTCACCCGGACACTCTCGCACACCCCCGCGGCCGGGACGCAGACGTCACGGCCGCCCGACGCCGAGTCACCGGCCACGTACCCTGGCCCCATGACCAGCGACCCCACCGTGCAGGCCGACGCAGGCTGTGACCGGGCGCGCACCGTCCTCGTCACCGGTGCCTCGCGCGGCATCGGCGCTGCCGTGGCCACCGCCCTGGCCCGCAGCGGGGACCGCGTCGTCGGCCTGTCACGCAGCGGCCAGGCCCCGGACGGGGTCCTCGGGCTCGCCGCCGACGTCACCGACCCCCGGGCCGTCGAGCGCGCTGCCGCCACCGCCCTGGCCGAGCTCGGGGCCACGGCCGTGGACGTCCTCGTCACTGCGGCCGGCACCCACGTGGACGCCCTCGCCATGCGCACGACGGACGCCGCCTGGGACGAGGTGCTGCGCACGAACCTCACGGGCTCCTTCCACGCTGTCCGCACCGTCCTGCCCGGGATGCTGCGTGCGCGTCGTGGCCGGATCGTCCTGGTCTCCTCCGTCATCGCCGCGCGTGGCGGGACAGGGCTGGCGGCCTACGGCGCCTCCAAGGGTGGGGTGGAGGGCCTGACCCGGAGCCTGGCGCGTGAGGTCGCCGGACGCGGGGTGACGGTCAACGCCGTCGCCCCGGGCCTGGTGGTCACGGACATGACGGCCCGCCTGAGCGAGCGCGCCCGCGCCTCCTACCTCGCCGCGGTCCCGGCCGGGCGCTTCGCCACGGTCGAGGAGGTGGTCGGGCCCGTCGTCTTCCTCGCCTCGCCCCAGGCCTCCTACGTCACCGGCGCGGTACTGGCCGTTGACGGCGGGATGGGGATGGGACGGTGAGCACACCCATGGAGGAGCCCGGCGGCGCGCCCCAGCCCGCGCCGCGCGCCGCCTCCCAGCGCCCCTTGACCGGCACGGGCATGCTGGTGCAGCGCACCGTCCTTGTCACCGGGGTGCTGCGTCCGAGCTCGATCGCCGCTGCCGTCGCCC
Source organism: Actinomyces sp. W5033 (assembly GCF_051303165.1). Taxonomy (NCBI): domain Bacteria; kingdom Bacillati; phylum Actinomycetota; class Actinomycetes; order Actinomycetales; family Actinomycetaceae; genus Actinomyces; species Actinomyces sp. W5033. The sequence goes on from NZ_JBPPGD010000001.1 coordinate 61,958, forward strand.
GCACCGCGAGCGGGCAGGGGGCGCGCGTCCTGCTCACCGGCCATCCGCGCACCCTGCGCCTGACCCAGCGCCTGGCGCCCAGCCTGGGGGTCGCCGACCGGGTCCTGCCCCTGGACGTGGCCGACCCCGTGTCCCTGACCGCCCTGCCCGGGCTCCTGGCGCAGGAGGGGGTCGACCGCCTCGACGGCCTCGTCCACGCCGTCGCCCACGCCGGGCGGGACCTGCTCGGGGACGCGCTCGCCGGCGCGCTCACCGCCCCGCCCGCGCCTGACGCCGACCCCGGTGGTACTGACGCCGGCCCCGGCGACGCGGCCGTGCTCTGCGCCCGCCTCGACGCCCTGGCTCAGGCCGGCACCGTCAGCGCCGCCTCGCTGGCCGCGCTCACCGGTGCGCTGCGTTGCCTGCTCGGCGCGGGGTCGAGCGTCGTCACCCTCACCTTCACCTCCGACAGGGTGGTGCCGGGCTACGGCTGGATGGGGCCCCTCAAGGCGGCCCTGGAGGCCAGCGTGCGGGGGCTCGCCGTCGAGCTCGGGCCCGCGGGGGTGCGCGTCAACGCGGTGTGCGCCGGCCCTGTGCGCACACCGGCCGCCGGCGCCGTGCCCGGGCTCAACGCCCTGGCCGGCGCCTGGCAGGACCGGGCCCCTCTCGGGTGGGACCCCGATGACGCCACCCCCGTGGCCCGCAGCGTGGTCTCGCTCCTGTCCGACTGGCTGCCCGCCACCACGGGCCAGGTCCTGCGCGCCGACGGCGGGATGGGGCTGCTCGGCGTGTGAGACCCCTGCCGGGGCTGCCGACGTCGAGCGGCCGGGCCCTGCGCGCCAGGCGGCCTGGGCCCCTGCCGTATCGTGTCTGCCGTGACGACACCAGCCCCTGCCGGCCCCGCGCAGCGCACCCTTGTGCTCGTCAGGCACTCCAAGGCCTCGCACGACGCCCTCACCGACCTCGAGCGGCCACTGACCTCCCGCGGCCGGGACATGGCCGACGCGCTCGCCCGGGACCTGCAGATCGTCGTCGGGGACGCCGACCTCCTGCTCGTGTCGCCGGCGGCCAGGGCACGCCAGAGCGCCCAGCCGGTCCAGCGTCGCCTGCGCCCGGCCGATACCCGAGTCGAGCCGGCGATCTACCACGAGGGCCCCTACGGCATCCTCTCGCTGGTCACCACGCTCGACGACGAGGTCCGCACCGTCGTGGTCGTGGGCCACGAGCCGACCGTCTCGGTGCTGGCCCACATGCTCCACGACACCGATGACGCCCTGGGCTCGCAGGTGTCCTTCGGGGTACCCACAGGCACGGCCCTCATCCTCGAGGTGCCCACCTCCTGGACGGGGCTCGGCCCGCACGGGGCCCACCTGGCACGCGTCCTCACCGCGGCCCGCTGAGCCGACGTCCCGCTGAGATGGTGTCCCGCTGCACCGGCGGCGGCTGTCAGCCGAGCAGCTCGAGCACGGCCCGCAGGTCACGCACGTGCACCGCGGCGGGAGCCTGCTCCACCACCACCGGCTTGGCGCAGAAGGCCACGCCCAGCCCGGCCGTGGCGATCATGCCCAGGTCGTTGGCGCCGTCGCCCACCGCCACCGTGCGCTCCAGCGACACGCCGTCGGCCTGCGCCCAGACCCGCAGGCAGCGCACCTTCTCCTCACGGTCCACCACGCGCCCCAGCACCCGGCCGGTGAGCACGCCGTCGCACACCTCCAGGCGGTTGGCCGCCACGTGGTCGATCCCCAGGCGCGCCGCCAGCGGCACGACGACCTCCTCGAAGCCGCCGGAGACGACACCGACCCTGCAGCCGCGCGCGTGCAGGGCCTCGATGAGCCCGCGGGCCCCACAGGTCAGGCGCAGCTCGGCCAGCACCTCGGCGAACACCGTCTGCGGCACTCCGGCGAGGGTCGCCACCCGCTCGCGCAGCGACTGGGAGAAGTCGAGCTCGCCGCGCATGGCGCGCGCCGTGACCTCGGCGACCCGCTCGCGGGTGCCGGCGCGCTCGGCGATGAGCTCGATGACCTCCTGCTCGATGAGTGTGGAGTCCACGTCCATCACCAGCAGGCCCGGTCCCTCGGAGGCCAGTGCCCCCGAGGCGCGGGCGCCGCTGACCCGGGGCAGGGCGTCGGGGCACACGGCGTCGTTCATGGCACGGATGCTACCGGCGGGACGCGAAGGACCCCGGGACGCGCCAGGCGGTCCCGGGGTCCGTGTCCTCGCGGCGGCCCGCACGGTCCGCCGGGGCAGGGTCAGCGGGTGACGACCTGCCCCTTGGCGACGACGGTGATACCGGACTCGGTCACCGTGAAGCCGCGCTCACGGTCGTGCTCGTGGTCGAGGCCCACCATGGCGCCCTCCTCGACGACGACGTACTTGTCGAGGATCGCACGCGAGACCACCGTGTTGCGTCCGACGTTGACCCCGTCCATAAGCACCGACTCACGCACACTGGACCAGGAGTTGACACGCACACCGGGGGAGAGCACCGAGGAGATGACCTCGCCTCCGGAGACGATGACGCCCGGTGAGACGATGGAGTCGATGGCGTGGCCCATGCGCTCGTGGTGGCCGTAGACGAACTTCGCCGGCGGCATGGCGTTGGTGTACCCGGCGAACAGCGGCCAGCGGTCGTTGTACAGGTTGAACACGGGGCTGACGCTGATGAGGTCCTGGTGCGCCTCGTAGAAGGCGTCCACCGTGCCCACGTCACGCCAGTAGTCGCGGTCGCGCTCGGTGGCGCCCGGGACGTCGTTGTCCTTGAAGTCGTAGACGCCTGCCGCGCCCTTGCTGACGAACCAGGGGACGATGTTGCCGCCCATGTCGTGCTTGGAGGTCTCGTCCGCGGCATCGACCGTCACGGCCTCGAGCAGCGCGTCCGCATTCATGATGTAGTTGCCCATCGAGGCCAGGACCTCGTCGGGGGAGTCGGGTAGGCCGGGCGTGTCCTTCGGCTTCTCGACAAAGGCCTTGATACGGCCGGGGTCGGTCGGGTCCGTCTCGATGACGCCGAACTGGTCTGCGAGGGAGCGGGGCTGGCGGATGCCGGCGACGGTCAGCGGCAGGCCGGAGGCGATGTGGTGCTCCAGCATCTGCGAGAAGTCCATGCGGTAGATGTTGTCCGCGCCCGTGATGACGACGTAGTCGGGGCGCTCGTCGTCCAGGAGGTTGAGGGACTGGTAGATCGCGTCTGCCGAGCCCAGGAACCAGTGCTTGCCGACGCGCTGCTGCGCGGGGACGGGGGCGATGTAGTTGCCCAGCATGTCGGACATGCGCCAGGTCTTGGAGATGTGGCGGTCCAGGGAGTGGGACTTGTACTGGGTGAGCACGACTACCTTGAGGAAGCCCGAGTTGATCATGTTCGACAGCGAGAAGTCGATGAGCCGGTAGATGCCGCCGAAGGGTACCGCGGGCTTGGCCCGGTCGACCGTCAGGGGCATGAGGCGCTTGCCTTCACCACCGGCGAGGATGATTGCGAGGACACGAGGGGAAGCCATAAGCCCAGGCTAGGGGAGACGTCGCCCGGTGTGTGAGAAAACTGCGCAGGAAATGTGGCTGTCGGTGACGCCAGACGTGCTGGGCGCCGGAAACCGTTCCCGTGCCCCGGTGCGAACCGATAGCGTCAGCACTGGCCGTGGGCGTCCCGCCCGTGCGGCCGACCGGGACCGGAGCCTGCCGGAGCCGGCACCTTTGAGCGAGGAGTACCTGACCATGAGGGTTGACCTGCTGACCAAGGAGTACCCGCCCTTCATCTACGGTGGTGCGGGAGTACACGTCAATGAGCTCGCGAAGGTCCTGAGGAAGCACGCTGACGTGCGCGTCCACGCCTTCGGGGGCCCTCGTGAGGGCGCCGAGGAGGGCGTTACCGGGTACTCGGACCTGCCCGAGCTCGCCGGGGCCAACGCCGCCCTGCAGACCCTCGGCGTCGACCTGCAGATGGTGCCCGGTGTCGCAGGGGCGGACATCGTCCACTCCCACACCTGGTACGCCAACATGGCTGGCCACCTCGCCGGGCTCCTGCACGGCATCCCGCACGTCGTCTCCGCCCACTCGCTCGAGCCCATGCGCCCGTGGAAGGCGGAGCAGCTCGGAGGCGGCTACGCCCTGTCCTCCTGGGCGGAGAAGCAGGCCTACGAGGGCGCCTCCGCCGTCATCGCGGTGTCCCACGGGATGCGCGCGGACATCCTGCGCTCCTACCCGGCCGTCGATCCCGAGCGCGTCAAGGTGGTTCACAACGGCATCGACCTGGAGGACTGGGCCCGTCCCGAGGACGACGGCTTCGAGGCCCTGACCGCGGCCGTCCAGGAGCGCTTCGGCATCGACCCGCAGCGGCCGACGGTCGTCTTCGTCGGCCGTGTCACCCGCCAGAAGGGGCTGCCGCACCTGCTGCGCGCCGTCGAGATGCTGCCCGACGAGGTGCAGGTCATCCTGTGCGCCGGCGCCCCGGACACGAAGGAGATCAAGGAGGAGGTGGACGCCGCCGTCGCCTCGCTCCAGGCCCAGCGCACGGGGGTGGTCCTCATCGAGGAGATGCTGCCGCACCGTGAGCTCCAGGCGGTGCTGGCCTCCTCGGACGTCTTCGTGTGCCCCTCCGTCTACGAGCCGCTGGGCATCGTCAACCTCGAGGCGATGGCCATGGGCCTGCCGGTGGTCGGGTCGGCCACCGGCGGCATCCCAGACGTCATCGTCGATGGCGAGACCGGCTACCTCGTGCCCCTCGAGCAGCTGCAGGACGGCACCGGCACCCCGATCCACCCCGAGGTCTTCGCCTCCGACCTGGCCGCCCGGCTGACCGACCTCGTGACCGACGAGGACAAGGCCAGGCGGATGGGCGCGGCCGCCCGCCTCCGCGTGGAGCAGCACTTCTCCTGGGCCGCGATCGCCGAGCGGACCATGGAGGTCTACCAGTGGGCGCTGGACAACCCCCGCTGAGGCACCCGTGACGCGGCGCCGCCGCCCCCCCCGTGCGGGCGGCGGCGCCGTCGCGCACGGGCGGGTGAGGGACCCCTCACCGCTGGGGCAGGACCCAGGTCTCTGTGGCGGCTGCCACCCCGTGGCGCGCCACGGTGCCCAGGCGCCGCAGCACCCGGCTGCGCGCCAGGCCCTGGGAGGCGGTGGCCGCCGCGCCGTCGTCCTCCAGCGCCAGCTGACAGATCCCCACCAGACGCAGTGAGCGCTCCAGCAGGTCGCGCCGCCGCGGCTCCAGGCCCGGCGGCAGGAGCCTGGGGTCCAGGACGGCCGTCACGAGGTCCGTGAGCACCTGCGCCAGCTCCGGGCGCTCGCGGGCGAGGTCGAGCGACACGAGCACCTCGATGGCCTGCTCGGTGGCCAGGTGCACGTCGCGGCGTGCCTGAGAGGCGTCGAAGGGGGCGGGGCAGGTCCCCAGCGCGTGCTCCACCCAGGTCACGCTCGTGCCCGAGGCCCGGGGAACGAGCAGGACGCTGCGCCCCTCGAGCCGCGAGCCCGCACCACCCTCGAGCAGCACCGCCTCGCCCTCCTCCAGCGCCAGCGCCAGGCCCGGCAACGGGTCCGCCGGTGAGGGCAGGACGGCAGCGCACCGGCGCAGCGGGTGCGCCGCCTGAAACCAGGCCGCCAGCTCCACCGACGGGCTCGCGCCGCCGGTGGCCTCGGGCACCTCCCAGCCGGGCGTCGTGGTGGGGCGCACGACGTCGTGGGCGCCGTCGGGCCCCTGGACCAGGGCGGTCCCGGCGGAGGAGGGCACGGGGGCCCACAGCGCGAGCAGGACGCTCACCGGCAGGTCAAGGACGGGCATGGGCCGGACCCTACCGGTCCCGCCCGATGAGGGCGCCCGGGCTCGTGGCCGTACGGCGCGGGAGTAGGACCCGGGTCACCCGGGCACGCTAGGGTGAGGCCATGACCAACGTGCTGCGTCTCGATGACGTCTCGTTCCACCGGGGAGCCAAGCAGATCCTCTCCCACGTGAGCTGGAGCGTTGACGAGGGGCAGCACTGGGTCGTCCTCGGTCCCAACGGCGCGGGCAAGACGACCGTCTCCCGCATCGCCGCGGCCCGTCTGTTCCCCTCCTCGGGCACGGTGGACGTCCTCGGCGAGCGCATGGGCCGCGTCGATATCTCCGAGCTGCACCCGCGCATCGGCCTGTGCTCCTCCGCCCTGGCCCAGCACGTGCTGTCCTCCGAGACGGTCCTGGGTGTGGTCCTGTCAGCCTCCTACGGGCACATCGGGCTCTGGCGCGAGGAGTACGACGACTTCGACGTCGAGCGCGCACGCGCCCTGCTCGGAGCCCTGGGCGCCGACGACCTGGCCGGGCGCCCCTGGGGGAGCCTGTCCTCCGGGGAGCGCAAGCGGGTGGAGATCGCCCGTGCCCTCATGCCGGACCCCGAGCTGCTCGTCCTCGACGAGCCCGCCTCCGGCCTCGACGTCGCTGGGCGCGAGCTGCTGCTGGCGGCCCTGAGCGAGATCATCGGCGCCCCCGGCTCGCCGTCGATGCTGCTGGTCACCCACCACCTCGAGGAGATCCCGGTCGGCTTCACCCACGCCCTGGCTCTGCGCGACGGGCAGGTTGAGGGCTGCGGGACGCTCCCTGAGGTCCTCAACGGCCCCACGATGTCCGCTACCTTCGGCCTGCCCCTGGAGATCACCCTCGAGCGCGGCCGTTACACCGCCCGGGGCGCCCACCCGGGCCCCGCGGGCTCCTGAGCCCCGTACCCACAGACAGGAGAACAGCCATGGCATGGCTCTGGTGGCTCGGAGGAGCCCTCGTCCTCGCCGTCGTCGAGACGCTCAGCGCGGACCTCACCTTCATCATGATCGCCGGAGGGGCCCTGGGCGGTGCGGTCGCGGCCGGGCTCGGCGCGAACCTCACCGTGCAGGTCATCGTCTTCGCGGCCGTGTCCGTCCTGCTCCTGTTCCTCGTGCGGCCCTGGGCCAAGGCCCAGCTCGTGCGGCGCACCCCCAACATGCTCACCAACGTCGAGGCCAAGATCGGCCGTGAGGCCACCGCCTTGACCGCCGTGGACCTGCGCGGCGGCCGTGTGCTCCTGGCCGGCGAGGAGTGGAGCGCCCGCCTCGCCGAGCCCCGGCCCGGCACCCCCGAGCCCCGGGCCGTCGCGGCCGGCGCCCACGTGCGCGTCGTCGCGGTCGATGGCGCCGTCGCCCTCGTGTGGCCGCTGTGACGCGGCGCCGTGCCCACCTGATGTGACCACCCCACCTACCTGAAAGGAGCCCGATGGACACCGCAACGGGCATCGAAATGGCTGCCCTCGTCGTCATCGTCCTCATCGCGCTGCTCGCCGTCGTCGCGGTCTTCAAGACCGTGCGCATCGTCCCGCAGTCCTACGCGATCATCGTCGAGCGCCTGGGCAAGTTCCAGGCCGAGTACGGCGCCGGCATGCACTTCCTCGTGCCCTTCATCGACCGGGTGCGCACCATGGTGGACCTGCGTGAGCAGGTCGTCTCCTTCCCGCCCCAGCCGGTCATCACCTCCGACAACCTCGTGGTGTCGATCGACTCGGTCATCTACTACCAGGTGACCGACCCCAAGCGCGCCACCTACGAGATCGCCAACTACCTGCAGGCCATCGAGCAGCTGACCGTTACCACGCTGCGCAACGTCATCGGTGCGATGGACCTCGAGCAGACCCTCACGAGCCGTGACCAGATCAACGGCCAGCTGCGCGGGGTCCTGGACCAGGCGACGGGCCGCTGGGGCATCCGCGTGAGCAACGTCGAGCTCAAGTCCATCGACCCGCCCGCCTCCATCCAGGGCGCCATGGAGCAGCAGATGCGTGCTGAGCGCGACCGGCGCGCCGCCATCCTCACGGCCGAGGGCGTCAAGCAGTCCCAGATCCTCACGGCCGAGGGTGACAAGCAGTCCGCCATCCTGCGTGCCGAGGGCCAGGCCCAGTCCGCGATCCTCAAGGCCCAGGGAGAGTCCCGCGCCATCCTCCAGGTCTTCGACGCCATCCACCGCGGCAACGCCGACCCGAAGCTGCTGGCCTACCAGTACCTGCAGACCCTGCCGAAGATCGCCAACGGCACCTCCTCCAAGATGTGGATCGTGCCCACGGAGTTCACCGCCGCCCTCGAGGGCATCGCGGGAGCGCTCGGAGGCAAGGGCTCGACCGCCCCCGGCTCCGGCGCCTTCGCGGCCGGCTCGGACGAGCCCGTGAGCGTGGACCTGTCCGGCATGGGGGACCTGTCCCTGGCCTCCGAGCTCGCCTCCACCACCCTCGCCACGCCCGAGCAGGCCCTGGCCGAGGCCAAGGGGGAGGCGGAGTCCGCCTCCAGCGTCGCCGAGCACGACAGCCAGGAGGCGGGCTCGACGCTGACCTCCCGGGGCGCGCACGCCGCCCCGGTGGCCAACGGGCTGCCCCCGGTGGTGCCCCCGGCCGGCGCCTGAGCGCCGCGCGCCGCTGCGGGCGCCCGAGGGGACGACACAGGGGCGTGTGAGACACGTCCCACTTGCCTCCAGACGACGGGGAGACACAGGACTCGTTCAGCAAACGGTCCTAGTCTCCCCGTCGTGCTGTTTAAGACTCTGCGTCATTACCTGAGGCCCTACCGGGTCCCGCTGCTGGCGGTCCTGGTCCTCAAAGTGGTTGAGACGGTTGCTGTCCTGACCCTGCCGACCCTCAACGCCTCCATCATCAACGAGGGGGTCGTTGCCGGGGACACGAAGCGGATCTGGAGCCTGGGCGCTGTCATGCTCACGGTCACCCTCGTCCAGGGCGCGGTCGCCGTCCTGTCCACCTACCTGGCCTCCAGGGCCGCTATGGGGCTGGGACGCCAGATGCGGCGCGACATCTTCACCCACGTCCAGCGGTTCAACCTCGAGGAGGTCTCCCGATTCGGGGCTCCCTCCCTCATCACCCGCTCCACCAACGACATCCAGCAGGTCCAGATGCTGGTGTTCATGTTCTGCGCCATGATCCTCATGGCCCCGATCATGCTCATCGGCGGCACCGTCATGGCGTTGAGGGTGGACGTGCCCTTGTCCGGCCTCCTGCTCGTCCTCATCCCGCTGCTGCTGGGCGTCGTCGGCGCCCTCATGTCCCGCCTCCTGCCGCACTTCAAGGTGATGCAGGATCGCATCGACCGCGTCAACCTCGTCATGCGCGAGCAGATCCAGGGCGTGCGCGTCATCCGGGCCTTCGTGCGGCAGGTGGAGCGCAGGCGCGTCTTCAGCGAGGCCAACGACTCCCTGACGGCCACCTCGCTGTCCATCGGGCGCCTCTTCGCGCTGCTCATGCCCGCCGTCCAGGTCATCATGAACCTGTCCGTCATCGGCGTGTACTGGTTCGGCAGCCAGCGGGTGACCAGCGGCGGCATGGAGATCGGCGACCTGACCGCCTTCGTCAACTACATCATGCAGATCCTCTTCTCCGTGATGATCGCCATCATGCTCGCCGTCCTGCTGCCGCGCGCCCAGGTCGCCGCCGAGCGCTACCAGGCCGTCATGGCCGTCGATCCGGCCATCACCGCCCCCGCCTCACCGGCCCACCTACCCGCACCGACCGGCTCGCTGTCCGGGCCGCGGGGCCGTGAGGTCCGGCTGGAGCACGTCACCTTCCGCTACCCAGGCGCCGAGGCCGCGGTCCTCAGTGACGTCAACGTCGTCATGCGCCCGGGCCAGACCACCGCCTTCATCGGCTCGACGGGCTCGGGCAAGACCACCCTGGTCAACCTCGTCCCGCGGCTGCTCGACGTCACCGAGGGACGGGTCACCGTTGACGGCGTGGACGTGCGCGAGCTCGACCCCCGCGAGCTCCGCGGTGCCGTCGCCACCGTCCCCCAGAGGTCCTTCCTCTTCTCCGGCACCATCCGCAGCACCCTCCGGCACGGCCGCAAGGACGCCACCGACGCCGAGATCTGGCACGCCCTCGAGGCCGCCCAGGCCTCGGGCTTCGTCCAGGACCTCGACGACGGCCTGGACCACGAGGTGGACCAGGGCGGCGTCAACTTCTCCGGCGGCCAGCGCCAGCGCCTGGCCATCGCCCGCGCCCTCGTGCGCGACGCCGGCGTCTACATCTTCGACGACTCCTTCTCAGCCCTCGACTACGCCACGGACGCGCGCCTGCGCGCCGGGCTTCCCGCCGCCACCGGCGGCGCCACGCTCGTCGTCGTGGGGCAGCGGGTCGCCTCCATCCGCCACGCGGACCAGATCATCGTCCTCGACGAGGGGCGCGTCGTCGGCACCGGCACCCATGAGGAGCTTATGAGCACCTGTCCCACGTACTCCGAGATCGTCCTGTCCCAGATCAGCGAGCAGGAGGCGGCATGAGCCACGGTCCCGGTCCCCGCGGTCCGCAGCAGAAGGCGGCCGACTTCAGCGGCACCTGGAAGCGCCTGCTGGGCGAGCTGCGCCCCGAGCGCGCTCGCATCATCCTCGTCGTGGGGCTGACGACCATCGCGGTCGTCCTCAACGTCGTCGCCCCGAAGATCCTCGCCCACGCCATGAACATCCTCTTCGAGGGGATCATCGGCACCGTCCTGGGCAACGCGGGCCTGCCCGCCGGACTCGGCGGCGAGGCCCTGGCCCAGGCGCTCAACGCCGCCGGCATGGGCGAGTACGCGCAGATGGTCTCCGCCTACGACGTCGTCGTCGGCCAGGGGATCGACATCCGCGCCCTGGTCATTGTGCTCGCCCAGGTCCTTGCCCTGTACGTGCTGTCGGCACTGTTCATGTGGGTCCAGGGCTACGTGCTCGCCGGGGTCGTCCAGCGCACCGGCCAGCGCATGCGAGCCGCGGTTGAGGACAAGCTCAACCGCGTGCCCCTGTCCTACCTCGACTCCGGCTCGCGCGGCGACATCCTCTCGCGCGTGACCAACGACGTGGACAACATCACCCAGACGCTGCAGCAGACCCTGTCCCAGACCCTCAACTCGGTCATCTCCGTCATCGGCGTGCTGGCCATGATGGTGACGATCTCCGTGCAGCTGTCGCTCGTCACTATCGCGATGGTGCCGGTGTCCGTGGCCGTGGCCGTGCTCATCGCCCGCCGCGCCCAGCCCCACTTCACCCAGCAGTGGGACGCGACCGGCAAGGTCACCGGCGTGGTCGAGGAGGCCTTCACCGGTCACGAGGCCGTCGCGCTGTTCAGCTCGGAGGAGGAGTTCACCCGCCTGTTCGACGAGGAGAACGAGCGCCTCTACGACGGCTCCTACAAGGCCCAGTGGATCTCCGGAACCATCCAACCGGCCATGCGCCTGGTGTCCAACCTCAGCTTCGTCATCGTCGCCGTCATCGGCGGTGTGCGCGTGACCAGCGGGACGATGACCCTGGGCGACGTCCAGGCCTTCATCCAGTACACGCAGCAGTTCACCCAGCCCATCACCCAGATCGCCTCCATGGCCAACCTGCTGCAGTCGGGCGCCGCCAGCGCCGAGCGCCTGTTCGAGATCATGGACGCGCCGGAGGAGGAGCAGGTCCGCGCACCCGCGCGCCTGCCCGAGCGCGTGGCCGGCCGGGTGGTCTTCGACCATGTGCGCTTCTCCTACAGCCCGGACACCGAGCTCATCACAGACCTCAGCCTCACCGTGGAGCCCGGTCAGACCGTGGCCATCGTCGGTCCCACGGGCGCAGGGAAGACCACCCTGGTCAACCTCCTGCTGCGCTTCTACGACCCGCAGTCCGGCAGGATCACACTCGACGGCGTGGACACGCGTGAGCTCAGCCGCGACCAGCTGCGTGAGCAGATCGGCATGGTGCTGCAGGACACGTGGCTCTTCGAGGGCACGATCCGTGACAACATCGCCTTCGGCGCAGCCAGAGCCAGTCAGGAGCAGGTGCTGGCCGCCGCCCGCGCCGCCAGCGTCGATCACATCGTCCAGGCCCTGCCCAAGGGCTACGACACGGTCATCGACGACTCCGGATCGGGCGTGTCAGCCGGTGAGAAGCAGCTCATCACGATCGCCCGCGCCTTCCTGGCCGACCGGCAGATCCTCGTCCTGGACGAGGCCACGAGCTCGGTGGACACCCGCACCGAGCTCCTGGTCCAGAAGGCGATGGTGGGGCTGCGCGAGGGGCGCACGTCCTTCGTCATCGCCCACCGCCTGTCCACCATCCGTGACGCCGACATCATTCTCGTCATGGAGCACGGTGACATCGTCGAGCAGGGAAGACACGACGAGCTCATCGCCGCCCGGGGTGCCTACTACGAGCTCTACCAGAGCCAGTTCAGCGGCCCGGCTGGCGCGGACGAGCCCGCCGTCGTCCAGGACCCGCTGCTCAGGACCGTGGGCCGCACCGGCCGGCGTCACTCATGATCATCCGCGTCAGCAGCCTCGAGGAGCTGGGCGACCCCGCCCTGGGGCACCTCCTGGAGGACTACACGAGCCTGACCGACGTCGCCCTGCGCCGTCGCCTGGAGACCGCCCGAGGCCTGTACATGGCCGAGTCCTCCAAGGTGATCGAGCGGGCCCTGCGGGCCGGGCATGAGCCGCGCTCCTTCCTCATGGCCGAGCGCTGGTACGAGCAGGTGCGTGGCCTCATCGCCTCGGCCGTCGGCACCGGCGGCAGTGACGACGGCGGCGACGTGCCCGTCATCCTCGCCCCCGAGGAGGTCCTGGAGACGATCACCGGTTTCCACCTGCACCGTGGCGCCATGGCGGCGATGAACCGGCCGGCACTGGCGGGGGTGAGGCAGCTGCTGGCCTCGGCCCGTGGCGGGGCGGGGGCGCGCCGCGTCGCGGTCCTGGAGGACCTCGTGGACCACACGAATGTCGGTGCCGCCTTCCGCAGCGCCGCCGCCCTGGGGGTTGACGCCGTCCTCGTGACCCCGCAGTGCGCGGACCCGCTCTACCGGCGCAGTGTGCGCGTGTCGATGGGCACGGTCTTCCAGGTGCCGTGGACGCGCGTTGAGCGCTGGCCGGCGCTGGACGAGCTCCACGACGCCGGGTGGACGGTCGCGGCGATGGCGCTCAGCGACAGCGCGGTAAGCTTGGAGGAGTTCTCCGCCTCACCGGCCTGCACCGCACCGGGCTCCAAGGTCGCCGTCGTGCTGGGCACCGAGGGTGACGGGCTCAGGCCACGAACCGTGGCGGCCGTGGACGTCGTGGTGCGCATCCCCATGGCCGGGGGCGTGGACTCCCTCAACGTGGCCGCCGCGGCGGCCGTCGCCTTCTGGGAGCTTCGGGTGCGCGGCTGACCCCGTGTCGTGGCCCGGGCTGTGACCCCGTGGCGTGGCCCGGGCTGTGGCCCGGGCGCCGGGCAGGCGGCGAAGGGCGTCGGCGCGCAGCGACGGGGGGCGGTACCCGGCCGTGCTGCCGGGTACCGCCCCCCGTCGTGCTCTCAGGCGCTGGGGTGCCGGTTCCCTCAGGCGGTGACGCGCAGGAGCAGGTCGCCCATGGCGACCTCGCCCTCAGCGGCGGGCTCCACCGAGGCGAAGGACGCGGTGTTGGTCACGAGCACCGGGGTGGTGAGCGCGTAGCCGGCGGCCTCGACGGTGGCGCGGTCCACGTGGACGAGCTCCTGCCCGGCCTCGACCCGGTCACCCTGGGACACCTTGACGTCGAAGCCCTGTCCACCGAGGTTGACCGTGTCGATGCCCACGTGGATGAGCAGCTCGACCCCGTTGTCCAGGGTGATGCCGTAGGCGTGGCCGGAGGAGGGCGCGACGACGACCGTGCCCGCGGCCGGGGCCGTGACGACGATGGTGGCTCCCACAGGCTCGATGGCCGCTCCGTTGCCGAGGGCTCCGGAGCTGAAGACCGGGTCGGCGACGTCGGCCAGGGCCAGGACGTGGCCGGCCAGCGGGGCGGCGACCTCGGTGACGCTGCCGCTGGCGGGCGCAGCCGCGCCGGAAGCCGCGCCAGCCGTGGCGGCGGCCTCTGCGGCCAGGTCGGCCGCGGTCTCAGCCGGGTCTGCCTTGACGACACCGCCTGCCAGGCCGGCCGCGGCACGCTCCTCCTTCGTGCGGTAGTTGAAGGCCACGATGAGGAAGAAGGAGGTGAAGAAGGAGGCCGTGATCGCCACGGCGTACAGCGCCATCGGGTCGAAGATCGGGATGGTGAGCAACGAGGTGAAGGCGAAGGTGCCCGTCTCGATACCGCCGCCGATGCCGGTGATGAGGCCGCCGACGAGGCAGCCGACGAGCATGAGCGGGTAGATGCGCTTGAAGCGCAGGTGGATGCCGTACAGGGAGGGCTCGGAGATGCCACCGAGGAGTCCGGCGGCCAGCGCGCCGGAGGCGGTCTGGCGCATCTCACGGTCGCGGTCGCGCATGGACCACACGAGCACGCCGGCGGTGGCGCCGAAGCAGGCGAAGTTCCACGAGCCCATGGGGCCCTGGATGAAGTCCATGTGGCCGGTGGCGGGGCTGGCGATGTTGGCGAGCATGAGCGCGTTGAGCGGCCAGTGCAGGCCCAGCGGCACGAGGAAGGGGTAGATGAGCGGGATGAGGATCGCGAAGACGATGGGGGCGTTGCCGTTGAGCCACGCCAGCCCGCTGCCCAGGCCGGTGCCGAGCCAGATGGACATGGGGCCGATGAGGAAGGCGGTGACCGGCATCATGATGACGAAGGAGAAGAAGGGCACGAAGACCATCTGCACGTTGGCCGGGAAGACCTTGGTCAGCGCCTTGTAGACCAGGGCCAGCACGGCCACCATGATGAGGGGCACGAAGACCTGGCCGCCGTAGTCGTTGAGCTGCATCGGCAGGCCGAAGACCTGCGCGACGCACGACTGGGTGCCCAGCGTGGTGTTGGTGGTGCACTCGACCTGGTCGGAGAAGGCCAGCGCCGCCTGGTACAGGCCGGAGCCCTCCTGGGTCTCGGTGTAGGCGGTCGAGCCCAGGCTGATGAAGTTGGGCGTCAGGAGCGAGGCCATGACGGCGGTGCCGACCCACGGGTCGATGTTGAGCTTCTTCGAGGCGTTGTAGGCCACCATGACGGGCAGGAAGTAGAAGACCGCGCGCCACATCGTGTCGACGTAGACCCAGGTGGTGCCCTTGGCGGCGTCGTCGCGGAAGTCCACGACCCCCAGCGCGTCGAGCACCGCCTCGAAGGCGATGATGAGGGAGGCGCCCAGCAGCACGGGAAGCAGGGGGCGGAAGGAGTCCGAGAGGTACTCGAAGAAGGCATCGACCAGGGCGTTCTTGCCACGGGCCTTGGCGCGGGCCGCCGCCTTGACGTCGGCGTCCGAGCGGCTGGCTCCCGCCTGCATCGACGGCAGGTTCATGATCTGGGTGTACACGCCCTGCACCGCGCCGCCGATGACGATCTGGTAGCGGTCCCCGGACTGGGGGACCGCTCCCATGACGCCGGGGATGGCCTCGACGACGGCCTTGTCGACCACGGAGGCGTCGTGGAGCTCGAAGCGCAGGCGTGTGGCGCAGTGGGTGAGGCTGGAGATGTTGCCGGGGCCGCCGACGGCCTCGACGATCGCTTCCGGTACTGACGTGGTTGTCGTCATCGTGTGCCTTTCGCAGGCCTGCGCTCGGCGACGCCGGTGCCGTCCGGGACCGCGGCGTCGTGGGCGCGCAGGATATGGGGATCACCGCCAGCATGCTGGTGGTCACACGAGCGTAGCGCAGGGCCGGGCTCCACAGGAGAGGGCGGTGGCAGGCGGCGGTGCGGCACCTGGGGAAGGCGTTGCGAGCACAGGGGAAGGTGGTGGCAATGCCAGCGACACGACTGGCCGTCACCTTGGAGGAGGACCTGTGAGCACGACGACGACCCTGAGCACAAGCACCACCGCGGCGCCGACGCACGAGGAGGGCGTGCGCGAGCGCGGCCTGTACGGGCCCCGCGGGTGGAGCGTGACAGTGGGTGTCTGGGACGTCCTGGACGCCTGCCGCGACGAGGTGCGCTCCTGCACGCTGCCCACCGCCCTCGGTCAGGGCGCTTGCGGCCTCATCGAGGACGGGGAGCCCGTGGACGACTACACCCCCTTCCACGACCTGGGCCCTGACCAGGCCCGCCGCCTGCTCGACATCCTGCCCGAGGACCAGCTCGAGGACCGTCAGAACCTCTCACCCAGCCTGGGCGCGCTGCTTCGCGCCTGCGTGCGCGCACAGGGGCGCGTGAGGCTGTCCGGCTACGGGATCGGTCCCCAGCGCCCTGACGAGCGGGTGACGGTGGAGGCCCTGTGGGTCCAGGACCCCGACCTGCTCGCTTTCGAGGTCCATGAGGAGCACGACGAGGGCTGCCGCTGCCGCGAGCTGTGGGAGACGGTGCGCCGGCGTTACGACCTGGACGCCGAGGCCCTGCCCGACGAGATGCGTGCGTGCCGACGCCTGTGGACCCACGGGCAGGTGGGCACCTGGCTGTGGTGGGACTGAGCCGCGGGCGTGCGGGGAGCGCGGTGTGACCGACGCCAGGTGCCCGGGCAGCGCTCCCGGGGCCGGGCGCCTGGCCCCGGGCCCGTAGCATGACGGGCGTGATCAACGTCCAGGACCTCACCATGCGCATCGGCGCCCGCCAGCTCGTCGCCGGAGCGAGCTACCGCGTCGACAAGGGGATGCGCATCGGTCTGGTTGGGCGCAACGGCGCCGGCAAGACGACCATGACCAAGCTCCTGGCCGCCCAGTCCGTCGCCCAGGGCACGAGCCAGGCGGTCGCGGACGCCGACGAGGCCCACGGCCTGCAGGCCGTCGACTACGACGGCACCATCAGCTGCAACGGCTCGGTCGGCTACCTGCCCCAGGACACCAAGGTCGGTGACCTCGAGGAGGTCGCCCGTGACCGCATCCTGTCCGCCCGCGGCATCGACGCGCTGCTGGCCCGCATCCGCAAGGCGGAGGAGCGCATCTCCACGACCCAGGGTGACGCCATGGCCAAGGCCCTGGACCGCTACACCCGCCTCGACCACGAGTTCACCATGGCCGGGGGCTACGCGGCCGCGGGCGAGGCCTCACGCATCGCGGCAGCCCTGGGCCTGCCCGACCGTGTGCTCAACCAGCCAGTCGGCACCCTCTCAGGTGGCCAGCGACGTCGCGTCGAGCTCGCGCGCGTGCTCTTCCAGCAGCCCGACACCCTCCTGCTCGACGAGCCCACCAACCACCTCGACCACGACTCCGTGCTGTGGCTGCGCGACCACCTGCGCACCTACGCCGGTGGCTTCATCGTCATCTCCCACGACGTCGAGCTCCTGCGCGACACCGTCAACCAGGTGATGTACCTCGACGCCAACCGCGGGGTGCTGGACGTCTACCACCTGGGCTGGGACGCCTACCTGCGCCAGCGCGCCGAGGACGAGGCCCGCCGTCGCAAGGAGCGCGCGAACGCGGAGCGGAAGGCCGCCGCGCTGCGCGCCCAGGGCGAGAAGATGCGGGCCAAGGCCACCAAGGCCGTGGCCGCGCAGCAGATGCTGCGCCGTGCCGAGCGCCTGCTGGAGGACCTCGACGACCAGCGCGCGGCGGACAAGGTCGCCCACCTGCGCTTTCCCGACCCCGCGCCCTGCGGCAAGACCCCTCTGAGGGCCTCACGGCTGAGCAAGGCCTACGGCTCCCTCGAGGTCTTCTCCGGGGTGGACCTGGCCATCGACCGCGGCAGCCGCGTCGTCATCCTGGGCCTCAACGGCGCGGGCAAGACCACGATGCTGCGTATCCTCGCCGGCGTCGAGACCCCTGACTCCGGTGAGGTGGTGCCCGGCCACGGGCTCAAGATCGGCTACTACGCCCAGGAGCACGAGACCATCGACACCGGCCGGACGGTGGTGGAGAACCTGCGCCGTGCCGCCCCGGACATGGATGACACCCAGGTGCGCAGCGTGCTGGGCTCCTTCCTGTTCTCCGGCGCGGACGCGGACAAGCCCGCCCGGGTGCTGTCGGGTGGGGAGAAGACGCGCCTGGCGCTGGCGATCCTCGTCGTGTCCAGCGCCAACGTCCTGCTGCTGGACGAGCCGACCAACAACCTCGACCCTGCCAGCCGGGAGGAGATCCTGCGCGCACTGGGGACCTTCGAGGGCGCCGTCGTCCTCGTCACCCACGACGAGGGCGCGGTCCAGGCCCTGGAGCCGGACCGGGTGCTGCTCCTGCCCGACGGCGACGAGGACCTGTGGGGCGAGGAGTACCTCGAGCTCGTCACCCTGGCCTGAGGCGTGCCGCCCGTCCCGCTCTCGGTGAGTGCCGCCACAACGGTGCGGCTCGGGGTTGGACGTAGGCTGACGGGGAACAAGATGCCCGACCTGGGGGTTGGAGCCCGCGCCACCGCGTCCCGGGCCCGGCACGCCCACGAATGAGGAGACTCACATGGCTGAGACCACGCTGACCGACCTGACGACGGCCGTCCCCGAGCACGAGGTGCTTCTCACCGAGGCCGCCGCAGCCAAGGTCGCCGCCCTGCTCACCCAGGAGGGGCGCGACGACCTGCGTCTGCGGGTGGCCGTCCAGCCCGGAGGCTGCTCCGGCCTGGTCTACCAGCTCTACTTCGACGATCGCCTGCTCGACGGCGACGCCGTGCGCTCCTTCGAGACCGGCGCCGCTGACCTGGCTGCGGTCGAGGTCGTCGTGGACCGCATGAGCGTGCCGTACCTGTCTGGCGCGACCATCGACTTCGCCGACTCCATCGAGAAGCAGGGCTTCACCATCGACAACCCCAACGCCTCGGGCACCTGCGCCTGCGGCGAGTCCTTCCACTGAGCGGTGCACGGTCCGGCACGACCGCTCCGCCCCACGGCCGCCGTGCGCACGGCGGCCGTCGCACGCACCACCCGCCACACGCCCACACAGCCCGCCAAGGAGACCATGTTGCGCCGCCACCTCGCCCTGAGCGCCCTCGCGCTCGCGTCCAGCCTCGTCCTCGCCGCCTGCGGCTCCTCCACGGGGGCCGACGCGACGGCCACCGCGACGCCGAGCGGCACGACGTCCCCGGGCGTGGCGACCGGGGTGGTCTGCTCCGGGCTCACCATCGACGAGTCCTCCACGGCCCTGCCGACGCTCGCCGGTGAGGAGGGCACCACCCCGGTGCCCACGTGGACGGGCGAGGCCGCCCCCGCCAACCTCACGGTCGCCACCCTGGCGGAGGGCGACGGCGCGACGGTCACGGAGTCCGACTTCGTCACCGTCTCCTACGCGGGGTGGCAGTGGGACTCCGACAAGACCTTCGACTCCTCCTACGAGCGCGGCAAGCCGGCGACCTTCAGCCTCCAGGGCGTCATCACCGGGTGGCGCTGCGGCCTGGCCGGGCACAAGGTGGGCGACAGGGTACTCATGAGCGTGCCCTCCCAGTACGCCTACGGCGAGACCGCCACCAACGGCAGCCCGACGGGCCCGCTCGTCTTCGTGGTGGAGATCAAGGCCCTCGGCACCACTGCCGGCGCGAGCCTCGAGGGGGAGCAGGCCCTGGCGGAACGCGGCGTGACGGTGACCGGCGAGCTCGGCTCCGCCGCGTCCATCAGCGTCAGCGAGGGCGCCGTAGAGCCCACGCAGACGGAGGTCATCGTCCTGGCCCGGGGGACGGGTGCCGCGATCACGGCAGAGGACACGATCGGTCTCAACATGGCCTTCACCTCCTGGGACGGCTCGGTGAGCCAGTCCTCCTGGGAGCAGGCGAGCCCCCAGTACGTGACGATGGCCCAGGCCCCTGGCCTGAGCGGGCTTATCGGGGTCCCGGCGGGGTCGCGGGTGGTCGTCCTCATGCCCGCGGGCACCGGCTCCTCGGGTGAGTCCGTCCCCGCCTTCGCCTACGTCCTGGATGTTGCCGCGTTCCTGTGACCGCGCGCGGCTGTGACCGCCGCCCGACGACGACGCCCCGGGCACCCCCCCAGGTGGGAGGGGGGTTGTGTGTAAACACGTGCGGCTGACAGGGGTCGGGCCGGCGCGTGCGGGTGCCGGCACGCGGAACGGGCCTCGGCCGACGGCCTCAGCGCAGGATGAGGCCCTGGGCCTGGGAGGTCGCGGCCGCCAGGCGCTCGGCGACGTCCTGCCAGTTGGCGATGTTCCAGATGGCCTTGACGTAGTCGGCCTTGACATTGAGGTAGTCGAGGTAGAAGGCGTGCTCCCACATGTCCACCTGGAACAGCGGGATGGTGCCCACCGGGACGTTGCCCTGCTGGTCGAAGAGCTGGAAGGTCACGAGCCTGCCGGAGACGCTGTCCCAGGCCAGGACGGACCAGCCGGAGCCCTGGATCCCCAGCGCGTTGGCGGTGAACTGCGCCTGGAACCTCTCGAAGGAGCCGAAGGAGTCCGTGATGGCCTCGGCGAGCTCGCCCTCGGGACGACCGCCGCCGTCAGGGGAGAGGTTCTTCCAGAAGACCGAGTGGTTGATGTGCCCGCCGAGGTTGAAGGCGAGGTTCTTCTCCAGGAGGTTGATGGCGCCGTGGTCGCCGCACTCGCGGGCGGCCTCGAGCTTGTCGAGGGCGGCGTTGGCGCCCGCGACGTAGGCGGCGTGGTGCTTGTCGTGGTGGAGCTCCATGATCTTGGCGGAGATGTGGGGCTCGAGGGCGGAGTAGTCGTAGGGGAGCTCGGGAAGCGTGTACACGGCCATGTGCGGCTGCCTTTCGTGCTGGCCGGGCGGTCCCGGCGCGTCAACGACGGTCCATAGTCTGAACCGAGGTCCTGGACGTTATTGATCGTATCCACCGATTTAAGGGGTCGCCAGAGTGACGACTGTGATTACACTGACGGCGCAGTGCCGGACCTGCCGTTCCCGGACGAGCCCGGACGACGGTCGGCCCTGCCACGCACGTCCGATCGCACGGAGGACCCATGACCGACCAGGCTACCAGCCACCGCCTCGACCTCCTTGTCTTCTCCGACGACGCCAACGTGCGCCAGGAGGTCCTTACCGGTGTCGGGCGACGCCCCGCCAAGGGCCTGCCCCTCGTGCACTGGACCGAGTGCGCCACCGCCGAGGGTGTGCGCCTGGCCCTCAAGGACCGCGCCGCTGAGGGCAGGGCCCCCTTCGACGTCCTTGTCCTCGACGCCGAGGCCAAGGGCCTGGGAGGCATGGGTCTGGCGCACGAGCTCCTCGTCGAGCTCGACCAGCGGCCCCCGGTGGTGCTGCTGACCGCCCGCCCCCAGGACGCCTGGCTGTCCGCCTGGGCCAAGGCGCAGGCCGTCGTGCCCCGCCCCCTGGACCCCCTGGCGCTGCAGGAGGCCGTTGCCGCTGCGCTGAGCGCCCGGCGCGGCGCCGTCGTCGCTGCCGGCTGAGCACCGGGAGCCGCCGGGGCCTGCGCACGCACCGGCGCGACCTGTGCCCTCAGAACGCGCACGGGCCGCGCCAGGGCCCTCAGCCCTCGGCACGGAGCACGCGCTGGTGACGGGCCGCTGCACCCACCGGCCAGGTGAGGGCAGCGCACACGTCCATCTGCGCCCCGACGGCCTCGGCCGCGGGGTCCTCGGCGCCGACCTCCACGAGCCTGGCCCCGTCCTCCAGCACCCACTCGGCCAGCAGCAGCGTCTCCTCGACGCTCGTCGCCTGCCCGACCCTCTCCGGGCGCTGGACCGCCTGAGCCGTCGAGCGCAGCGCCGTCACCGCTGGACGGGGGTCCGCGCCCGGCGGGGTCACCGCGCTGCCTGCCAGGCGCCCCCAGCGCACGGCGACGAGCTCCCATCCGCCGCCCTCACGGCGGCGGGCGGCCACGAGGTGCGGGCAGGCCAGCAGCGGGCGCACCGCCTCAGCGCGCCGCGAGGCCTCCAGGAAGGAGCGAAGCCGCGCCGTCCAGAGCCCGGCCTCCTCGAAGCGCTCCGCGGCCGCCAGCGCCGCCACCCGCTCCAGCAGGGGCGCCGCCACCACGTCGCACTCGCCAGACAGGGCACGGCGGGCCAGCTCCGCCTGCTGGGCGGGCTCTTGCTGCGGGGCCAGGCCCGCGGCGCCGTGGCCGTCCCAGGAGCGCAGGCGCAGCACCGACTCCGCCGCCCGCTGGGCGTCACGCAGCGCGCTGCGCGAGGCGAAGGGCCCCACCGCGCAGGACACCTCCTCGGTCCCCAGCAGCGTCGTGGAGACCAGGCGCGGCTGCGCCCCGCCCGCCAGACGCAGCCACGGCCGACGGCGCGGGTGGCGTGAGTGACGGTTGACGACGGGGTCGAGCTCATCGATGAGACGCAGCTCGCGCACACGCGCCTCGACCTCAGTCGGCGTGGGGATGACACGCACGTCAACGGTGGTGTCGAGCATCTGCGCCACCCTCGTGCGCCTCTCCGCCGCCGTGAAGTAGGAGCGCACCCGCCGGCGCAGGTCCACGGCCGAGCCCACGTAGAGCACCTCGCCGGTGGAGGAGACGAACTCGTAGACGCCCGGGGTCGAGGGAAGGCCGTCAGCCAGGCGGCTCTTGGCCCGGCGTGCCGCAGGAACAGGGTCGCTTGCCGTCGCCAGGTCCTCCACATGGGTGACGCCCAGCGTGGCCAGCTCCTCCAGGGCGGCGTGCAGCACGTCCACCGTGGCCCGTGCGTCGTCCAGGGCGCGGTGCGTGGGGCGCGTGGGGGAGCCGACGAAGGAGGAGAGGGTGGCGAGGCGGTGGTTGGGCACCTCCGCCCGGCTCCAGGCCCGCCGCGCCAGGGCCAGCGTGTCAACCACCACGGGCTCGGGCCACCGCAGCCCCAGCTCGCGGGCTGCCGCGCGCAGGTGACCGACGTCGAAACGCGCGTTGTGCGCGACCAGCACCGTCCCCGGCTCGTCCAGGCCGGCCCAGCCGAGGAAACGCTCCAGCGCCTGAGCCACCATGGGCGCACCGGCCACCATCGCGTTCGTGATGCCCGTGAGGAGGGTGATCTGGGGCGGGATGACGGCGCCGGGGTTGACGAGTGTGCCCATCTCGCTCAGGACCTGCCCCGCGCGCACACGCACGGCCCCGATCTCCGTGATGGCGTGGGCACCCGGAGCGCCGCCGGTGGTCTCCAGATCGACGACGACGAAGGACACCTCGCTCAGTGCCAGCCCCATCTGCTCGAAGGCCGGCTGCACGGCCCGCGCGCGCCCTGCTCCCGCGGGGCGCGGTGGGGCATGGGAAGGCACACGTTGAGGCTAGACTCCTGTCAGCGGCCGCGTGCACCCACGCGCCCACTCCAGACGATCTCAACCCAGGCGCAGGAGGTCCCCGTGGGATACCGAGGCATCAAGACGGCCGTCGGCCCCGCTCTCGAGATGCTCTACCAGCCCTGGATCCGCGGCGAGGAGAACATCCCGGCTGAGGGGGCTGCCATCCTGGCCTCCAACCACCTGGCCGTCATCGACTCCTTCTTCCTGCCGCTGCTCATCGACCGTGAGGTGGCCTTCATCGGCAAGTCGGACTACTTCACCGGCAAGGGCGTCAAGGGGTGGGCTGTCAAGAGCTTCATGACCGCCGTCGGCACGATCCCTGTGGACCGCTCGGGTGGCCGGGCCTCTCAGGCGGCCCTCCAGGCGGGCATCGACCGACTGCGCGCCGGCGACCTCTTCGGGATCTACCCGGAGGGCACGCGCAGCCCCGACGGGCGCCTGTACCGCGGCAAGACCGGTGTGGCCCGCATCGCCCTGGCCACGGGCGCCCCCGTCATCCCGG
The DNA here is from genome assembly GCF_051303165.1 of Actinomyces sp. W5033. Classification (NCBI taxonomy): domain Bacteria; kingdom Bacillati; phylum Actinomycetota; class Actinomycetes; order Actinomycetales; family Actinomycetaceae; genus Actinomyces; species Actinomyces sp. W5033. The sequence continues at coordinate 85,335 of NZ_JBPPGD010000001.1, forward strand.
TGGCGATGATCGGCTCGAACCTCGCCCAGCCCATCGGCCAGGTGGTGCCATCCACCCGCCACCGCGTGGGCATCGTCATCGGCGAGCCACTGGACTTCTCACGCTACAAGGGCCTGGAGAACGACCGCTTCGTCCTGCGCTCGATCACCGACGAGATCATGTACGCCCTCATGGCCCTGTCCGGCCAGGAGTACGTCGATCTCTACGCGGCCGACGTCAAGAAGGCCATGGACGCTGACAGGAAGAGCGCCGACGAGGTGGTGACCGAGATGCTCGAGGCCCGGGCCCTGCGCCGCCCCGCTGCCGCCCCGGTCCAGGCCCCCGGCGGCCGCCCGGCCCCCGAGACGAGCGTGCCCGAGCCGCCCGAGGAGCCCGTCGAGGCTGAGGAGCCCGCGGAGGTCGAGGACCCCCAGGGCGGGGACCACAGCACCGGCACCGGCAAGGAGCCCGGGGCGGCAGGGACCGTCGGACCCGCCCAGGACTGACGCGCGGGCCGGGCGTGTGCGGCCTCGACCCGGCCGCAGGCAGCGTTGGGCGGCTGGGCGGGTGCGGGACCCTGACTCTCGCCCGCCGGGCCGGGTAAACTCCGCGTCAAGGCACGTCCCGTGCCGCCCTCGTCCCGGCCGCCGGCGGGCTCGCTCCCGACGGCGTCGAGCTGCACGCACCCAACCCGAAAGGTTCTCGATGTCGATCCGTCGCGTCGCCCTGCTCACCGCGGGCGGTTTCGCCCCCTGCCTGTCCGCCGCCGTCGGCGACCTCATCGAGCGCTACACCGAGGTCGCTCCCGAGGTCGAGATCATCGCCTACCAGTACGGCTACCACGGCCTGCTCACCGGCAACTACATCGTCATCGACGACGAGGGCCGCAAGAACGCCGGCATCCTGCGCGAGTTCGGTGGCTCCCCGATCGGCAACTCCCGCGTCAAGCTCACCAACGCCAAGAACCTCGTCGAGCGCGGCCTCGTGGAGGAGGGCGTCAACCCCCTCGAGTTCGCGGCCGAGCAGCTGCGCAAGGACGGCGTCGACGTCCTGCACACCATCGGTGGCGACGACACCAACACCACCGCCGCGGACCTGGCCGCCTACCTCAAGGAGCACGACTACGACCTCACCGTCGTCGGCCTGCCCAAGACCATCGACAACGACATCGTGCCCATCCGCCAGTCCCTGGGCGCCTGGTCCGCCGCCCAGGAGGGCGCAGGCTTCGCCTTCAACGTCATCGGCGAGCACCGCTCCAACCCGCGCATGCTCATCATCCACGAGTGCATGGGCCGCAACTGCGGCTACCTCACCGCCGAGACCGCCAAGCGCTACCACGAGCTGCTGGGCACCAAGAGCTGGGCGCCGTCCCTGGGCCTGGCGCGCGAGCGCTGGGACGTGCACGCCGTCTTCCTGCCGGAGATGAAGCTCGACCTTGAGGCCGAGGCCAAGCGCCTTAAGGACCTCATGGACTCCCAGGGCAACGTCAACATCTTCCTGTCCGAGGGCGCCGGTGTCCCCGAGATCATCGCCGAGATGGAGGCCCGTGGCGAGGAGGTCCAGCGTGACCCCTTCGGCCACGTCAAGCTCGACACCATCAACCCCGGCCAGTGGTTCGCCAAGCAGTTCGCGCACCTTATCGGCGCCGAGAAGGTCATGGTCCAGAAGTCCGGTTACTTCTCTCGCGCCACCAACGCCAACCAGGAGGACCTCGACCTCATCAAGTCCATGTGCGACCTGGCCGTCGAGTGCGCCCTCAAGGGCGAGTCCGGCGTCATCGGCAACGACGAGGAGAACGGTGACGAGCTGTGCGCCATCGCCTTCCCGCGCATCGCCGGCCACAAGGCCTTCGACATCACCCAGCCCTGGTTCACCGGGCTCATGGCCGAGATCGGCCAGGGTGTCGAGCCCGCTGAGGTCTCCGCGGAGCACTGAGCCAGCCCCGCGCTGACGACGACGGCCCCCGTGTCCCGCCTGGTGGCGGGCGCGGGGGCCGCTGCACCTCCTCCGTATGATGCCGGTGTGATGAACGAGCTCGACGCCCCCCGGACCCCTGCCAGCTGGCGAGACCGCCCCGCCGCCCAGCAGCCCGCCTACCCGGACACCGGGCGTCTGGCCGAGGTCGCCGCGGACCTGCGCACCCGGCCCCCGCTCGTCTTCGCCGGTGAGGTTGACTCCTTGCGCGAGCGGATGGCCAAGGCCGAGCGCGGCGAGGCCTTCGTCCTCATGGGCGGCGACTGCGCCGAGTCCTTCCGGGACAACACCGCCACGAACATCCGTCTCAAGCTCCAGACCATCCTCCAGATGGCGGCGGTCCTCACCTACGGCGCCTCCACCCCCGTGGTCAAGATCGGCCGCATGGCGGGCCAGTACGCCAAGCCCCGCAGCGCGGACACCGAGACCCGTGACGGGCTCACCCTGCCCTCATACCGCGGGGACTCGGTCAACGGCCACCCCTTCACCGCCGAGGCGCGCGTGCCCGATCCCCAGCGCATGCTCGACGCCTACCTGCGCGCCGGCACCACGCTCAACCTCATCCGCTCCTTCACGATGGGCGGCTACGCGGACCTGCGCGAGGTCCACTCCTGGAACCGGGGCTTCACCGCCAACCCGGCCTACAAGCGATTCGAGTCCTTCGCCGAGGAGATCGACCGGGCCATGCGCTTCATGGCGGCCGCCGGGGTCGATTTCGACGCCCTGCGCCAGGTCGACTTCTACGCCGCCCACGAGGCCCTGCTGCTCGAGTACGAGGACGCCATGACCCGCGAGGACTCGCGCTCCGGACGCCTGTACGACACCTCCGCCCACATGCTGTGGATCGGTGAGCGCACCCGCGGGGCCGAGGACGCGCACGTCGCCCTGCTCGAAGGGGTGCACAACCCGGTGGGCGTCAAGGTCGGCCCGACGACGACGCCCGCCCAGCTCATCAGCCTCATCGACCACCTCAACCCCCACGGGGACGCCGGCCGCCTGACCGTCATCACCCGCATGGGCGCCGGGCGCATCCGCGACGTCCTGCCGACCCTGGTCGAGGCCGTCCAGGCCGACGGCCGCCCGCTCACCTGGGTCACCGACCCCATGCACGGCAACACCATCACCGCCGAGACCGGCTACAAGACCCGCGAGTTCGACACCATCATGGACGAGGTCCGCGGCTTCTTCGAGGTCCACCGGGCCCTGGGCACGGTCCCCGGGGGCATCCACGTCGAGCTCACGGGCGACGACGTCACCGAGGTCCTGGGCGGCGGCGAGCACATCGACGCCGAGCGCCTGGCCGAGCGCTACGAGACGCTCGTGGACCCGCGTCTCAACCACCAGCAGTCCCTGGAGATGGCCTTCGAGGTCGCCGAGATGCTGCGCGGCTGAGCCCGCCGGCGCTGCCTCAGACGACGTACAGGGTCACGCTCGAGCCCTTGCGCACGCTCGTGCCGGACGCCGGGTCCGTCGAGCGGGCCGTGCCGAACAGGCCGCCCCACACGTAGGACACCGTCACAACGAGGCCCGCCGTCCTCAGCGCGGTCGTGGCCTCCGACTCGCTCTTTCCGGTGACCTCCGGGACCGTGACCATCTCGGGGCCGAGCGAGACGACGAGGGAGACGCTGTCCCCGACGTACACGCCCGTGGCCCCAGCCGCGGGGCTGGAGGAGATGACGCGTCCCTGCTCCACCGTGTCGTGGTAGGAGGTCGTCACCTCGCCCTGCTCCAGGCCCGCCTTCTGCAGGGCGGTGGCGGCCTCCTGCTCGCTCATCCCTGCGAGATCGGGCACCTGGGCGGGTTGGCGCCCCTTGGAGATGACGACGGCGACGGCGGAGGAGTGGTTGGCCATCTCACCGGCGGCCGGGCTCGTGGAGACCACCTGCCCCTCGGGGACGGAGCCGGAGAAGGCCTGGGTGACGGCGCCGACCGCCAGACCCGCCTGCGTGATCGCCTCCGTGGCCTCCTCGCGGCTGCGTCCGACGACGTCGGGCACCTGCTTCTGCTCGATGCCGCGTGAGATGACCGCTGTGACGGGCGCCCCCAGGCGTACCGAGGACCCGGGGTCCGGGTCGCAGGAGATGACGCAGCCTGAGGCGACCGTGTCCGAGTAGGCGCGGGTCGGTGCCGCCCAGACCAGCCCGGCGGCCACGACGGCGGCCTGGGCCTCCTCCTGGACGAGCCCGACGACCTGCGGGACATCGACGTGGCGCCCCGGTCCCTCCTGCGTGTACCACCAGCCCGCGCCCGCCCCACCGAGGGCGGTGAGCGTGCCCAGACCAATGACGGCACGACGCCGCACCCGCCCGTGGCGCGGGCGGCTGAGCGAGGTCGTCGCCTGCTGCGCGGCGGCAAGGGCCGAGCGGTCCAGGGAGCGCGTGGCGCCCGAGGAGCCGATGGACCCGATGGGCAGCGAGACGGTCCTGAACCCGGCAGCCGGGGTCGAGTCCGCGTCGTCGGCCTCTGGCTCCTGGCGCACCGCCTGGCGGGCCGCCTCCGCGTTGGCTGCCAGCACCTCCTGCGTGCGCAGCGAACCGGTGCCGCCCCCGCGCTTGACGCTCATCTCACTGGGGGTCAGGGAGGCGACCACGGCACGCAGCCGCGCCAGGGCCTCGTCGGCGTCCGCCAGGCGCTCGCTCGGCTCACGGCGGGTCATGTCCGCGACCAGGCTGTCCACGCAGGCGGGCGCCTCGGGCACCAGCGCGGACACCAGGGGCACGTCCTCGTGGACGTTGCGGAAGGCGATCTGGATGGGGGTGTCCGCCGCGAAGGGCTGCTCTCCGGTGAGCAGCTCGTAGAGGATGACGCCGGTGGAGAAGACGTCGGCGCGCGGCGAGGACACGCCCGCGGTGATGAGCTCGGGGGCGAGGTAGGCGACGGTGCCGAGCACATTGCCGGTGGTGGTCTGGGCGGACTCGGTGACAGCGCGCGCCAGCCCGAAGTCGGCGACCTTGGCCACCGAGCCGTCGGAGGGAAGGAGGACGTTCTCCGGCTTGACGTCACGGTGGACGAGTCCCGCGCGGTGCGCGGCCCCCAGCGGGCGCAGCACCTGGGCGATGAGCCCCAGCGCCTCCTTGACGCTCAGCGGCCCGGTGGAGATGAGGTCACGCAGGTTGGGGCCCTCGACGAGCTCCATGACGAGGTAAGCGACGCCGTCGAGGCTGCCCTGGTCGTAGACGGCGACGACGCCCGGGTTGCTCAGGCGTGCCGCGGCGCGCGCCTCGCGGCGGAAGCGGGAGACGAAGTCGGGCGAGTCCGCCAGGTGAGGGTGCATGAGCTTGAGCGCCACCGTGCGCTCAAGCCTGCGGTCGTGGGCCGCATAGACCGTGGCCATGCCGCCACAGGCCACCCGGTCAACGATCTCGTAGCGAGAGTCGACCAGGCGTCCGATGAGGGGATCCGTGACCACGCGGGCAGTCTACGGGCGGGCGGGCCGGGCGCCGGAACCAACGCGCCCGGCCACTTAGGCGCGCCTGCGCGTGAGCGCCCGCGCCGCCTCCTCCAGGCTCCGCGAGGAGGTCTCGGGCAGCGTGCCCGGCTCCAGGGCGCGCAGTGCGGCCAGGCCGGCAGCGAGGTGCGCCTCGACCTGAGCCTCGTGGGCCCGGCGCGCACCGCAGCCCTCGATGACCCGGGTGGCGTGCGCCAGCGCGGCCTGCCCGGCCCCGGGCTGGGCCAGGACGGCGCGCAGGGCATGGCGTCCGTCCTCGTCCGCCATCCGCCAGGCCAGGGACAGCAGGACGGTGCGCTTGCCCTCGCGCAGGTCGTCGCCCGCGGGCTTGCCGGTGACCCTCGGGTCGCCAAAGACCCCGAGGTCGTCGTCGCGCAGCTGGAAGGCCGTGCCGACCTCCTCGCCGAAGACCGACAGGGCCTCGTACAGGGCAGAGCCGGGCTCCACGCCCGCCAGGAGCGCACCGATGAGCAGCGGGTGCATGACGGAGTATCGGGCGGACTTGTGGCGCACGACGGCCAGGGCCTGCTCGTGCATGGCGTGGGCGGCGGCGGTGGGGTCCGCCCCCGGGGCGGACAGGGCAGTGACCTCGCTGCGGATGTCGAGGTACTGGCCGACGGCGACCTCGGCCGTCATGGCGTCGAAGGCGCTGCGGGCACGGTCACAGCGGGCGGCCTGGAGGCTGTGGCCGCCGAGCTCGACGGCGGCGAGGCCGCTCATCTGCCCGGCTGCCAGGGACAGCAGCACGTCACCCAGGAGGAGGGCGCCGTGGCGCCCGAAGGCCTCCGGGTCCCCGAGCCAGCCCGAGTCCCGGTGCAGGCTGGCCAGGCGCCGGTGCGCGGCCGGCATACCCCGTCGGGTCTGGGCGGAGTCGATGACGTCGTCGTGCACGAGGGCACTGGCCTGGTAGAGCTCGAGGGCCGCGCCGACGCGCGCGACCACGGGCGAGGACAGGGCCTGCTGCCTCTGGACGCCGTCGAGCAGCAGGACGGCGCCGAGGGCGCTGAGCAGGGCCCGGGTGCGCTTGCCCCCGCTGAGCAGGTCCGCGGCGGCGTCCAGCAGCTCGTCGCAGGCGGGACCGAGGCCGTGCCAGCGGCGACGGTGCTCCTCGAGGACCTGGGCGAGGCGGGCATCGACGCCGGCGCGCACACGCTCGCTGACGCCGGTCCAGTCGCTCCCGGCGGGGTCCGTGGGGCCCTGGTCTGGACGGGGGAGGGATCCGGTGGCGGGTGAGCTCATGGGCGCAGCGTATCGGCCGGGGATCCAGGGCCACTTCCCAGCCGCCAACGAGGGCGCATGAGGAGCCGGCGGGAATAAAGGCTACAATGACGCGGTTGCCTGCTGCGTCGGTGGTGGCCTGCGCCTCGCGCGCACCACCGCCTGAGACGTCACCCCACGTGAAAGGACATCCGTGGCCACTTCCACAGCCTCGCGCAAGCGCGCCTCCTCGCGCAAGGACGACATCGACGAGGTCGAGGACTTCGACCTTGACGACCTCGACAGCTCGGACGAGGAGGAGGACGAGGACTCGGAGGACTCCGACGACCTGTACGACTCTGACGACGAGGACCTGGACGAGGAGGACGTGGCGGGCTCCGACGACGAGGAGGACGGCGACGAGGGAACCGAGGACGAGGGCCCCGCGCCCGAGCTGCGCGACTACTACCTCGACGTGAGCCTCGAGGAGGACGGAGACGGCTCCAAGCGCTCCCCCTTCAACACCCCGGCCTCACTCAAGGGCGTGCGACTGGCCCCCGGTGCCACCCTCTACGTGCGTTCGCGCACCGTGGTCGAGGGCCTGGAGATCGCAGGCAACGGCACGCTCGAGGAGCCCATCACCCTGGCCCCCTACGGCCACGGCCCGGTGCCGCGCTTCATCCTGCCCGACGAGGAGGAGCCGGTCGTCGCCCGCGACTTCCTCACCCGCAACGGGTTCATCTTCCGCGGCTGGGTCATCAAGGGCATCAAGATGGAACCCTCCATCGCCGCCCTCACGGGCGAGCTCGAGCGCATGCGCCGTGAGGAGGCGGAGAAGGCTGCCGCCAAGAAGGCGGGCAAGCGCTCGCGCTCCTCCAAGGACAAGGACGGCTCCTACACGGTCTCCGACTCCGACGAGGGCGACGAGCCCGCGCAGAAGGTCGTCACCGCCGGCGCCACCGCGGACCCGGTCAAGGACTACCTCAAGCAGATCGGCAAGGTCGCCCTCCTCAACGCCGAGCAGGAGGTCGAGCTCGCCAAGCGCATCGAGGCCGGCATGTACGCCGAGTACCTGCTGAGCACCGACGACGGCGAGCTCGAGGCGAAGCACCGTCGTGAGCTCCTGTGGATCTCCAACGACGGCCAGCGCGCCAAGAACCACCTGCTCGAGGCGAACCTGCGTCTGGTGGTCTCCCTGGCCAAGCGCTACACGGGCCGCGGCATGCTCTTCCTCGACCTCATCCAGGAGGGCAACCTCGGTCTCATCCGCGCCGTCGAGAAGTTCGACTACACCAAGGGCTTCAAGTTCTCCACCTACGCGACCTGGTGGATCCGCCAGGCCATCACCCGTGCCATGGCGGACCAGGCCCGCACGATCCGCATTCCCGTGCACATGGTTGAGGTCATCAACAAGCTCGCCCGCGTCCAGCGGCAGATGCTCCAGGACCTGGGCCGCGAGCCCACCCCGGAGGAGCTGGCGGTCGAGCTCGACATGACCCCCGAGAAGGTCATCGAGGTCCAGAAGTACGGGCGCGAGCCCATCAGCCTGCACACGCCGCTGGGGGAGGACGGCGACAGCGAGTTCGGTGACCTCATTGAGGACTCCGAGGCCGTGGTCCCGGCGGACGCGGTGAGCTTCACCCTCCTTCAGGAGCAGCTGCACGCGGTGCTCGACACGCTCTCCGAGCGGGAGGCCGGCGTCGTGTCCATGCGCTTCGGCCTGACCGACGGCCAGCCCAAGACGCTCGACGAGATCGGCAAGGTCTACGGCGTCACGCGTGAGCGCATCCGTCAGATCGAGTCCAAGACGATGAGCAAGCTGCGTCACCCCTCGCGCAGCCAGGTCCTGCGCGACTACCTCGACTGACAGCCCCGGCTCCCCAGCGGGTGCGGTGACAGCGCTCACCGCACCCGCTGGCCGGCTCCGAGGCCCAGGCCGGCGGGGCCTTCAGCGCAGGGCGTCTCGCAGGTCGGTGAAGGCCTCCTGGAAGGAGACGACCGAGGCCTGCACGTGCCGCAGCGCCTGCGCGTGCGTCACACCGGCCCCGGTGCCCAGGGCGCAGGCACCGCCCAGCAGCAGGCCGCCGTCGGGCGCCTCACGGGTGGCGTGCACCTCGAGGAGGAAGCAGGTGGGCCACGGGTGGTGGCGGTGACGCTCCTCAATGGCCTCACGCAGCCGGGGCCGCAACGCCATCGGGAAGGGCTCAGGCTCCAGCCCCACCACGTTGAGCACCCCGGACGGGCCCTGGCTGACCGTCATCCGGACGACGACCTCGCCCCAGCGGCCCATGAGGGCCCCGTCGGGGCCGGGGCTCACCCGGGTGCCGGCCTGAGCCAGCAGCCGGGCCAGGCTCGCGGTGTCCAGGGGGCCGGGAACCTGCGCCTCGCCCTCGGGCACCGGTGCTGTTGCGCTCATGAGACCTCCAGCCGGACCAGCCGGGAGCCGAGCTCGTCGAAGAGGGACTGCGCGGCGCCCAGGGCGTCCGCCACGTGGGCGCGCAGCTGGTCCTCGGTGACCCCCTCGGTGAGGTCCACGGCCTGGGCCGTGTGCACGAGCAGCACCCCCTGGTCCTGGACCTCGAGGTGGGCCTGCGGCCAGGGGGTGCGCCGGTGGTGGTCCTCGATGAGACGGCGCGCGGTCTCGCGCACGCCGACGTCCAGGGCCACGTGCCAGGTGGAGCGCACGAGCAGGGCCTCGCCGTGCTCGCCGCGCTGGTGCAGGGCGACCTCGTCCAGGAGGGGCGTCACGCGCAGCTCGCCCTCCGGGCCCACCCGGTGGCTCCAGCCGGCCTGCGCGCACAGGGTGAGCAGGCGCTCGCGCGTGAGCGGCGTCGGAACCTCTGACGCGCCGGCGCCCACCGCCGGGGACGGCCCCGTGCGCACCTGCCTCACCGGGCGGGGGACAGGCAGGCGGTCTCGTCCTGGATGAACAGGGCCTGCTGCTCCAGGGCTGGCATGTGCGCGCGGGCGTGGTGGCCGCACATGAGCAGCTCGCCCGAGGCCAGGACCGCGCGGACGAAGGCCTGCGCGCCGCAGACGTCACAACGGTCGGCGCTCGTCAGCGGGCGCTCGGGGCCGCCTGCGACGGCGGGCCCGGAGCCGGCGGGGACGGTCGCCTCTGCGGCGACGGTGGGGGCACTCATCTGACTCATGTGCCCACTCCACCACCGGCACCGGCCCAGGCGACAGCCGCACGGGCCGCTTTCCGCCCCGGGCGCAGCCGCTGAGCCCTGGGCGAACCCGGGAAGGTGGAGGAACACCACATCGTGGAGGCCGCGAGGGACAGGTGCCGACGAACATCTGTCCGATAGGTTTCCTACGTGTCCGTCAGCTCGAGCTCCTACTCCGCGCGCCACCTCTCCGTCCTCGAGGGGCTGGAGGCCGTGCGCAAGCGACCCGGCATGTACATCGGCTCAACGGACCAGCGCGGGCTCATGCACTGCGTGTGGGAGATCGTGGACAACGCCGTCGATGAGGCCCTGGAGGGCCACGGCACCTCCATCGCCGTCGTCGTCCACGCCGACGGCTCCGTCGAGGTGCGCGACACCGGCCGCGGTGTGCCCGTTGACGTCGAGCCCGCCTCCGGGCTGACCGGTGTCGAGCTCGTCTACACCAAGCTGCACGCGGGCGGGAAGTTCGGCGGCGGCTCCTACGGGGCGGCGGGCGGCCTGCACGGCGTGGGCGCCAGCGTCGTCAACGCCCTGAGCGTGCGTATGGACGTCGAGGTGGACCGCGGCGGCACCACCTACGCCATGAGCTTCCACCGGGGCGTGCCCGGCGTCTTCGACGACGGCGGCCAGGCCCCCACCCCCGACGCCCCCTTCACGGAGTTCACCGAGGCCTCCGGGCTGCGCGTCGTCGGCAAGGTGCGCCGGGGCGTCACCGGCACCCGGGTGCGCTACTGGGCGGACCCCCAGATCTTCCCCAAGCCCACCGAGTACGACGCCTCCGCCCTGCGCTCACGCCTGCGCCAGACCAGCTTCCTCGTGCCGGGACTGACCCTGACCCTGGCCGACGAGCGTCCCGCCGAGGAGGCCGCGCGCTCCGAGCACGCCCCCTCGTCGGGACCCGGGGCCGATGAGATGGCCCAGCGCTCCGGCGCCCCCAAGGCCTTCGAGGAGGCCGGGGACCTGTTCGACACGGGCGGGCAGGAGGGGGTCGAGACCTTCCTCGCCAAGGGAGGCACCCGCGACTTCGTTGACTTCCTGGCCACCGACGCCTCCGTCACCGACACCTTCCACCTCACCGGTGAGGGCACGTACACCGAGACCGTCCAGCAGCTCGACAAGCGCTCGGGCCACCTGCGTCCTGTCGAGGTTGAGCGCACGTGCCAGGTTGACGTCGCCCTGCGCTGGGGCATCGGCTACGACACGCTCGAGCGCTCCTTCGTCAACATCATCGCCACCCCCATGGGGGGCACGCACCTGGCCGGCTTCGAGCAGGCCGTCACCAAGGTCCTGCGCAAGCAGATCGACACCAACGCCCGGGCCCTCAAGGTCACCGCCCGTGACGCGCGCATCGAGAAGGACGACATCCTCGCCGGGCTGACGGCCGTCGTGACGGTGCGCGTGCCCGAGCCGCAGTTCGAGGGGCAGACCAAGGAGGTGCTGGGCACCGCGCCCGTGCGCCAGATCGTCGCCAAGGTCGTGGAGAGCGGGCTCAGTGCCCTGCTGACCTCCTCCAAGCGCGACCTCAAGAGCCAGTCACGCGCCCTGCAGGAGAAGATCGTCGGGGAGATGCGCGCGCGCGTGAGCGCCCGCATGCACAAGGAGCTCACGCGCCGCAAGACGGCCCTGGAGACCTCGACCCTGCCGGCCAAGCTCGCCGACTGCCGCAGCGACGACGTCGGCGCCTCCGAGCTGTTCATCGTCGAGGGGGACTCCGCGCTGGGCACCGCCAAGAACGCCCGCAACTCCGAGTTCCAGGCGCTGCTGCCCATCCGGGGCAAGATCCTCAACGTCCAGAAGGCCTCCCAGGCGGACATGCTGCGCAACGCCGAGTGCTCGGCCATCATCCAGGTGGTCGGGGCCGGCTCCGGGCGCACCTTCGACCTGGACGCCGCCCGCTACGGCAAGGTCATCCTCATGACCGACGCCGACGTTGACGGCGCCCACATCCGCACCCTGCTGCTGACGCTCTTCTTCCGCTACATGCGTCCCATGATCGAGGCCGGCAGGGTGTACGCGGCTGTCCCGCCGCTGCACCGCGTCGAGGTCTCGGCCCAGGGGCGCCGCAAGAAGGAGGTCCTCTACACCTACTCCGACGACGAGCTCGTGCGCACGCTGCGCAGGCTTGAGAAGCAGGGTCGCTCCTTCAAGGAGCCCCAGCGCTACAAGGGGCTCGGTGAGATGGACGCCCACCAGCTGGCGGAGACGACGATGGAGCCAGAGCACCGTACCCTGCGTCGTATCACCCTGGGGGACGAGGCCGAGCTGCTGGCCGCGGAGAGCGTCTTCGAGCTCCTCATGGGCCAGAGCGTGGAGCCCAGGCGCGACTTCATCATCGAGGGGGCGCACGCCATCGACCGCGAGCGTATCGACGCCTGAGGCAGGAGGGACCAGTGGCCGTCTACGGATTCGCCCGGCACGCCGGGGCCAACGGGCTGTGGGGCATGATGCGACCCGGCCCGCGCTCCGCCCTGCCCCGGGACCTGTTGTGGATGCCGCTCGGCCCCGCTGACAACCAGGAGCTGGCGGACCTGCTGCACCGGGCCGAGGCGGTGGACAACCCGCCCTACCGCACGACGGCGCAGGAGACCGCCGAGTACTTCGTCGATCCCACCTACTCGGGGGTCGCCGGGCGTGACGCCGAGGGCGTCATGCGTGCCTTCGGGCTCGTGCGCCTGCGCCCGGCGGCGGAGGTCTACGCCTCCATCGTCGGCATCGTGGACCCCGGGTGGCGCGGGCGCGGCATCGGCGGGGCCCTGCTGCACTGGCAGGTCGAGCGGGCCCGCCACCTCATCGGCGTGGAGCGTGCCGCGACGGTCGGCTCCAGGCGTGCCGAGGCTCGCGCCCACGTGGTGACGACCGTTCTCGAGGGCGATGAGCGGATGATGCGTCACCTGTCCGAGCTCGGCTTCGAGCCGCGCCGCTGGTACCGCGAGCTGCGCCGTGACCTCGCCGTGCCGGTGCCCGACGTCGATCTCGACGGCTTCCTCACGGTTGAGCCGTGGAGCGAGGAGCTCGATGACGCCGCCCGCCGCGCCCACAACGAGGCGTTGTCGGACAGCACCGGCCAGCGGCCCATGAGCGTGGAGAAGTGGGCTGCCGGGCGGGCCTACTTCGCGCCCGCCTGGAGCTTTGTGGCGGTGGACCGCTCGGGGGACCGGGTCCGGGTGGCCGGCTACCTGCGCTCGGGGCGCTATGAGCAGGACTGGGAGGCGCTGGGCTGGCGCGAGGGCTACACGGACATGATCGGGGTCCGGGCCGAGTACCGTGGCCGGCACGTGGGTGAGGCGCTGCTGACCGCCGCCATGAGGGCCTACGCGCGTGACGGCATGCAGTTCGCGGCGACTGGTGTGGACTCGGACAACCCGACGGGCGCGGTGGACCTGTACCGCGAGCTCGGCTACACGCCCACGCGCGGCTCGGTCCTGTACTCCCTCGAGGTCTGAGGCCCCCGGGGGCTGGGCCCGCGCGGGGCCTGCCTGGCGCCCGGGGCCTGCGTGGTGCCCGGCCTCAGCCGATGCCGGCGACCGGTGCGGCCAGCGGCGTGCCGGAGGCGTCGCGGCGCTCATCGACCTCGGGCAGCGCCACCTCCTGTCCCCCGGAGCCGACCGCGCGCGCCGGCCCGATGCCCACCCAGGCGAGCACCAGCCGGTCCTCGCCCCGCAGGAAGCGCTGGGCGCGCACGCCACCGGTGGCACGGCCCTTGGCCGGGTAACGGTCCAGGGGCGTGACCTTGACCGAGCCGGTGCCCATCCCCGGCAGCGCCTCCTCGGCGTTAGCGACCGTGACGACGACGGCCTCGGCGAGCAGCGCCTTGGGGACCGCGGCCCCCGACAGGACCCTCGCCCCCTCGCGCAGGCTGATGCCCGCCATGCCGCCGGCGCCGCGCCCCTGCGGACGCACCCTGGCCGCCTCGAAGCGCAGCAGCTGGGCGTCTGAGGTCACGAGCACGAGCATGTCCGTGTCCGCCGCCGTGCCCGCGAAGACCACCCTGTCGCCGTCGGACAGGCTGATGACCTCCCAGGAGTCGCCGCGCGCCGGCTCGTCACCGGGCTTGACACGCTTGATGACGCCCTGGGCCGTGGCCAGCACCACCGGCACCGAGGCGGCCTCGCCCACGGGCACGAGCCCCACGACCCTCTCGGCGGGCTCGAGGTCCACGAGCAGGTAAGCCGGCTGCCCGCCTGCGACGGAGGGGGCGCCCTCCAGCCGCGGAACCTCGGGGGTGGCGAGCACGTCCATGAGCACGAGGCGACCGGTGTCGGTGACCGCACCGACCCTGCTGCGCGCCGTCGTGGCCACCTGGCTCGTGAGTGCGTCATGGCGCTGGCGGGCGCCCGAGCGGGAGACCGGCTCGGCGCCGCTGACCCGGGCCACCAGCCCCGTGGCGGACAGCAGTACCCGGCAGGGGTCGTCCGGGACGGTGAGCGGCACGTCACCGGCACCGGCCATGACACTGGCGGCGATGGCCTCGGCCATGGCGTTGGAGGCCCCCGCACCCGCCCCGCCGGGTGCGCCGGAGCCTCCGGTCAGGGCGCCGGCCCCGGCGCCCGCGGCCTCCAGCAGCACGGTGCGCCGCGGTGTGCCGTGCTCCTCAGCCACCAGCGCCAGCTCGCGTGAGACGACGCCGCGCAGCAGGGCGTCGTCGGCCAGGACCGCCTCCAGCTCGGCGATCTCCTGGGTGAGGGTGTCGCGCTCCTTCTCCAGCTCGATGACCGAGAACTTCGTCAGCCGCCGCAGCTGCAGCTCGAGGATGTAGGAGGCCTGGGCCTCGGACAGGTCGAAGACCTGCATGAGCCGGGTGCGGGCCGTGGCCGCGTCCTCGCTGGAGCGCACCACCTGGATGACCTCGTCGATGTCGAGGATGGCGATGAGCAGGCCCTCCACGAGGTGCTGGCGCTCGCACCGCCGGGCCAGGCGGAAGCGGGTGCGCCGCTCGACCACGGTGAGGCGGTGGCGCACGAAGACCTCGAGCAGCTCGCGCAGACCCAGGGTGCGCGGCTGGCCGTCAACGAGGCACACGTTGTTGATGCCGAAGGAGTCCTCCAGGGGCGTGTGCTTGTACAGCTGGGCGAGGACGGCCTCCGGGTTGTAACCGTTCTTGACGCTGATGACCAGGCGGGTGCCGTTCTTGCGGTCGGTGAGGTCGGCGACGTCGGTGATGCCCTGGAGCTTCTTGGAGGCGACCGTCTCCTTGATACGGGCGATGACCTTCTCTGGGCCCACGAGGTAGGGCAGCTCGGTGACGACGATGCCCTTCTTGCGCGGCGTGATGTTCTCGATGCGGGCGGTGGCACGGGTGAGGAACTTGCCGCGCCCGGTGCGGTAGGCCTCGCGGATGCCGTCCAGACCCACGATCATGCCGCCGGCGGGCAGGTCCGGCCCGGGCACGAAGGCCATGAGGTCCTCCAGGCTCGCCTCGGGGTGCTCCAGCAGGTGGCGGGCGGCGCCGATGACCTCGACGAGGTTGTGGGGCGCCATGTTGGTCGCCATGCCGACGGCGATGCCGGAGGCGCCGTTGACGAGCAGGTTGGGGAAGGCGGCGGGCAGGACCTCGGGCTCGGTGAGGGTGTAGTCGTAGTTGGGGGTGAAGTCAACCGTGTCCTCGTCGATGTCGGCGGTCAGGGCGAGGGCCGGGGAGGCCAGGCGGGCCTCGGTGTAACGGGGGGCGGCGGGGCCGTCGTCGAGGGAGCCGAAGTTGCCGTGGCCGTCGATGAGCGGCAGGCGCATGGTGAAGGGCTGGGCCAGGCGCACCAGGGCCTCGTAGATGGCGACGTCGCCGTGGGGGTGCAGGCGGCCCATGACGTCACCGACGACGCGCGAGGACTTCACGTGCGGGCGGTCGGGGCGCAGGCCCATGCGGTCCATCTGGAACAGGATGCGGCGCTGGACGGGCTTGAGGCCGTCGCGGGCGTCGGGCAGGGCGCGCGCGTAGATGACCGAGTAGGCGTACTCGAGGAAGGAGGTCTTCATCTCCGTGGAGAGGTCCATCTCCACGATCTCGCCGTCAACCGGGGCAGGCGTCTGGGTGGGCATCGGCATGTGCGCATTGTCCAGGCCGGGCGCCGTTGCCCGCACATCGACACCCGGGCGTGAGGAGCGCGACGGCGCTGCCGCTAGTATCTGTGACATGGGTGACAGCTTGCTGGGTGCCGGGCACCGGGAGATCGTCGAGAGGCTGCTGGAACGGCTTGAGCGGGTCGCCGACCCGGACTGCCAGGAGCCCCGTGTCATCGTCCTCAGAGGGGCGTCGGGTGTGGGCAAGACCCGCATCGTCCAGGAGCTCTACGAGCGGCTGCGCCAGGAGCGCGGTGACGCCTACTGGCCGCCGCTCGCGCCGGTGACCCGCCAGCACCTGGGGGCGGGGGCGGACCCCATGCCGGGGCGCAAGCTCGTCGCCCCGCCGCTGACTGGCTTCGTGTGGCCTGAGGACGCGCTGCCGACCTTCGGGTGGTGGGGGTTCAACTGTGAGCGCCTGTCGACCGGCAATGAGATGGACGTCGTCCAGGCTGTGGTGCCGCAGCTGGGCGCCCACACGATTCCCGTGGAGATTGCCCGGTTCCGGTCGCTGGGTGGGGGCCGGAGGACGTATGAGCTGGCTGCCTCAGCCTGGCGGGCGGTGCGCGCAGACCTCGTGGAGGAGGGCGGAGACGCCGCCCTGGACCTCCTGGCCGGGCTTGTGGGAGTGACGGTCCCCTTTGTGGGCGTCCTTGCCCGCTGGGGCGTCAAGGGCTTCGGGGGAGCCAAGCAGGCATGGGACCGGCGCGCAGATCTCGGCGGCCTTATCAACGTGGGGGAGCGTGTGGAGGAGCAGCGGCGTAGCGCCGCCGAGGACCTCGCCGACGTCCTGTCCGCTATGACGGCCAAGGAGGTGCCGGCGGTCCTCGTTGTGGAGGACGCCCACCTCATGGGAGGAGACCTCGCCGAGCTGCTCAACCAGCTGGCGGCACGGCGCAGCGCCCCTGTGCTCGTGGTGGCGACGGCCTGGCCGGAGACCCGTACGGGCTCCGTCTACGAGCGGTGGTATGAGTCGGCGAGCGCCGAAGGCAGGGTGGAGCGTCTGGAGGTCCCGGCTCTGGGTGCGGGGGACCTCGTGTCGATCCTGCGCGAGCACGCGCCGAAGACGGATGACGCGACCGCTCAGGCCATCGTGGGTCGCCTGGCGAACCCGCACCTGCTCAAGCTGTGGCTCACCATGAAGGTGACGCGAAGGCGGATCGAGGGAGGCGGCGGGGCACTCGTGCTCCGTGAGGGGGATCTTGAGGACCTGCCCAGGGACCTGAAGGAGGTCATCGCCCGGCGGTGGGACGAGCTCGACGAGGAGGTGCGCGAGGCCCTCACCTGGGCGGTGGCAGCCAATCCCGACGCAGACGACGCGGTGTGCCGTTTTCCGCCGCGGGAGGTCGCTCAGGCGGTGGCGCAGTGGAGGCACGCTGACCGGCAGGACACCCGTCGCGCCTTCGCCCACGCCGTTGACCCGGACTCGTGGTGCCTTCTGGAGGAGGAGTCGGAGCTCTTCACTGAGATTCTCCTCGCCGAGCACGTGCGTGAGCTGAGCCCAGAACTGGTCGGTGAGGACGAGGCCGAGGACCTGCGCGAGTGCGTGCGCAGGGCGCTGGCGGCGCGCCTGAGCTCCTTCTTCACGAAGCTCGATCTGCCGTCAGGCCGGGGCAGCTCTCTTCTGGCGTCCTGGTACCTGACGCTCACGGGTGCCCGGGTCGGTGCCAATACCGACTCGTCCGAGGAGGACACATGGCGACCGGCTGAGGAGGACGACGTCGAGGCGTTGGCAGTCGCTCTGTGGCATGCGGCCAATGAAGCCGCGCAGAGGTACCGCTACGATCAGGCAGTTCGCTTCGCAGCGCGGGTACTCACCTGCCTCCAGGCGTGTGCCCTGGACGCAGGTGACCCTCGCGGCCGCATGGTTCGAGATCACAACGCGAGATGGGTGTTGGATGCGGGTGACCCGGCCCGGGCGGCGGGCCTGTACTCGGAGCTGCTCGAGGACTGCATGCGGCTGCTGGGTGCGGACCACCCCGACACCCTGGCTACCCGGGGCAACCTGGCGTCGGCGGCGTTGGCTGCGGGTGACCCGGGCCGGGCAGCGGGCATGTTCTCCGAGCTGCTCAAGGACCAGTTGCGGCTGCTGGGGCCAGAGCACCCCGACACCCTGGCCACCCGGGGCAACCTGGCCTCGGCGGTGCGGGATGCGGGTGACCCGGGCCGGGCAGCGGGCATGTACTCCGAGCTGCTCGAGGACTGCATGCGGGTGCTGGGTGCGGACCACCCCGGCACCCTGGCCACCCGGGGCAACCTGGCCTCGGCGGTGTTGGCTGCGGGTGACCCGGGCCGGGCGGCGGGCATGTTCTCCGAGCTGCTCAAGGACATGGCGCGGGTACTGGGGCCAGAGCACCCCCACACCCTGACCACCCGGGGCAACCTGGCCTCGGCGGTGCGGGATGCGGGTGACCCGGGCCGGGCAGCGGGCATGTACTCCGAGCTGCTCAAGGACCACACGCGGCTGCTGGGGGCCGACCACCCCGGCACCCTGACCACCCGGAACAGCCTGGCGTCGGCGGCGTTGGCTGCGGGTGACCCGGGCCGGGCAGCGGGCATGTACTCCGAGCTGCTCAAGGACATGGCGCGGGTGCTGGGGCCAGAGCACCCCGGCACCCTGACCACCCGGGCCAACCTGGCGTCGGCGGTGCGGGCGGCGGGTGACCCGGAGAAGGCGGCCGATGGCATGCGTGCGCTTCTTGCGGACCTGCTGGCACGTCCAGAGCCGCACAAGGCACTCATCGCGCAGGTCAGGCAGGTGCTGGCCTCCTGGGGTGAGGACGTCTGAATCCCGCTGCCGGGCGCCCTCTCACTGCCCTGCGACCGGAGGAGGTGCCTCGCTCCGGTCCTCGCCTCGGCGCACTCATGGGTGTCGCAGGCGGATGGCATGATCGGCCCCATGACCCAGCCCGAGATGACGACCCTGACCGCCGAGGTCACGCGCGCCGGCTACTACCCCGAGCTCGTGCTCGGCACGCTGCGCACCGCGCTCGCCGGCGAGGAGCCCGTCGCGAGCCTCGTCCAGGCGGAGACCACCTTCGACGAGGCCGTCCACCGCCACCTCACCGTCCTGGCGCTCACGCCCGGGCGGCTGCTCATCGTCCACGTCGACGATGCCCAGCGCGAGGACGGCTCGCCCGCGGCCGTCGCCACGAGCGAGGCCGTGCCGGTGGGGCGCATCTCCTCCGTGGCCCTCACCCACGGTGTGAGCATGCCGGCGGCCGACGGCGGCCGGCTCACCGAGATGACCATCGCCCTCTCCTGGGGCGCCGTGCGCCGCATCGACCTGGAGCCCGCCACCTGCCCGGACCCCGACTGCCAGGCGGACCACGGCCTGACCGGCGTGTCCATGCCCGACGACATCGTCGTGCGCGTGGCCCTCGGGGTCGAGGGCGACGCCGCCCTGGCCCGCGCCGAGGCCTTCGCCCAGGCGCTGTCGCGCGCCACGGCCCGTTCCTCCCTGCACGCCCAGGGGCTGACATGAGCCCCACCGCGCCCGGTGAGGGCGCCGCCCACGCACCCCACCTGCGCCAGGTCCTGGGCGCCGCCGCCGTCAGCGCCGGCCTACTCCTGCGCGAGACCACCGTGCCCGGGACCCTGAGCCAGGAGGAGGCCGTTGCCGTCGCCACCGCCTGGGGGATTGTGCCCGACGGCGCCAGCCCCCGCGCGGGCGGCGGCACCGTCGTCGTCCTCGTCGATGGCCTCGGCCTGGAGAACCTGCGCGCCCGCAAGGGCCACGCCCCCATGCTGCGCTCCTGGTTGTCCAGCGCCGAGTCCAGCGCACCCGGGCCCGAGGCGGGCACCTGCCTGCCCTCCACCACGGCAGCCGCCCTGACGACGCTGGGCACCGGAGCCCTGCCGGGAGCCACCGGCATGGTCGGATACAGCGTCCTCAGCCCCCTGCTGGCACGTGAGCGCCTGGCCGGGCGCGAGCCACGCCGTGAGGACCAGCTGAGCCTCATCAGCTGGGAGGGGCACGGCCTCGACCCCCGCGCCTGGCAGGACGTTCCCACCATCTTCGAGCGCCTCGAGCTCGACCCCAGCAGACCCCGGCGCACCGACGGCCAGAGCGCCCCGCTGGCCGTCAGCATCGGCCCCGCGCGCTTCGCCGGCTCCGGTCTCACCCTGGCAGGGCTGCGCGGCGCCGCCCACCGGGGGGCCGACCGCATGGAGGACCGCCCTGGCCTGGCCGCGCGTGCCCTCGCCCAGGGCGTGCCGCTGGTCTACCTGTATGTGGGCGAGCTCGACCACGCCGGCCACGCCCACGGCTGGCGCTCAGACCAGTGGCTCACCCAGCTCGAGCGCCTGGACCACATGCTCGCCGAGCTCGCCCGCCGCGTCCCCGGTGGCACCCGGGTCATCCTCACGGCAGACCACGGCATGATCGACACCAACGCCAGCCACCGGGTGGACCTGTCCGCGGACCCTGTGCTCGCGCGTGACGTCGTCGCCGTCGCTGGCGAGCCCCGCTTCACCCACCTGCACGTGAGCGGGGCGGACCCGGCCCTCGCCGCCGAGAGCGCCGCCCGGTGGCGTGACCGGCTCGGTGACAAGGCCCTGTGGGTGGGGACGCGCGACGAGGCGCACACGCTGCTCGGGCCGCTGAGTGAACGCGCCCGCTCAGTCGTCGGCGACGTCGTGGTCGCGATGGCCGGCGCATGGGTGCTTGTGGACCGGCGAGTGCACTCGCCCAAGGCCATCGCCATGCCCGGGGTGCACGGCTCGCTCACAGCCCAGGAGACGAACGTGCCCCTGCTCCTGACCCGCGCCTGAGCGCGAGCCGGCGCGTTACTCCGGCTTCGAGCCGAAGACGATGTCGTCCCACGAGGGCATCGGCCGGCGCGGCCGCCGCCTCGGCCGGGGCTTGGGCGCCGAGGGCATGTCCGGTAGCGCCTCCTGGGTCGCCCCGTCCCCAGGGGCATCCACTTCCCCCTCGGTCACTGAGTCCGTGGAGCCGGGCGAGGAGGCCGGCGCCGGTGAGGGCGCTGAGGCCGGTGAGCCCGCACGGGGCAGCCGGGAGCCCGCCGGGTGGTTGCCGGTCAGGGCCCTGCGGCGCTCCTGCATGGAGACCACCTGGGCGTGACCGTAGGGCGAGGTGACAGGACCGTCCTGCCCGGGCTCCTCCTCATCCTCGACAGGGCAGACGACCTTGGCACGCCGACCACGGCTGGAGGCGAGGTCCGCCAGCAGGGCCTCCGTCTGGGAGACCGCAGGAGCATCCTGGCCCCCAGACCCATCCAGGGCGCCCGGCTCGGGGTCGGGGACCTGGACGGGACCCGCAGGCCCGAGGGCCTGCACCGGGGCCGCAGGCCCGCCCGTCTGCCTGGCCTCCGGTGCCGGCGAGGCCGCCCGGGGCCGGGAGGAGGCCCGAACAGCCGTGGAGTCCTGGTCGAAGACCTCCGCCATCCGCGGCGCGGCAGCCGCCTCAGTGAGCCAACGGGACTCGTCATCCATCGCGCTCACGGACCGGGCGGCGAGGTCAAGCTCCCACCGGGCCTGCTTCTCCTCGGCGCCCTGCACGAAGGTCAGGACCACCTGCCACGGCTCACGGCCCTCGCGCAGCGCGTCCCACTGGAGGCTGGAGGGCTCCACGGCGCGTGTGGCCAGCCGGTCGACGACGAGCTCGCCCAGCACGGGGGAGTCCTTCTCCCAGCCGATGCGGCAGCCCTGCGCCTGGGACACGGCCCAGGCCCGCTCGGCGAGCACCGGGCCCTCGAAGCGGCGCACGTGCTCGACGTCCATGCCGACGGCCTGGGCGACCTCCTCGGCGGAGGCTCCCGCCCTCATGAGGGTCTGGAGGTCGCGCGGGCGCACCACCGTGCCGGGCGCGGGAGGCTCGGGAGCCGGCGCCAGGGCAGCCGGCCGGGCCCGGCGCACGGCAGCACGCAGGGCGTCGTCGACGACGACCGCGTACCGCTGCCCGTCCCTGTCCGTCATGACGACGCGGTCGCCGTCTGCGCCCAGCAGCTCGAGCTCGATCATGTGGTCGGCCTCCTCAGTGCCCTTCAGCGGTCCCGCAGGGCTGGCGGCGGGAGCGGCGCCCTGCGCGCCCAGCCTGCCACCTCGAGGCCCGGCAGACCGGGAGGCGAGCCCGGTGAGCCGCGTGAGCCGGGGCGCGAGACCGATCACGGCAGCAGCCAGGAGGGTGTTCCGACTCCGGTGCGGTGGTGCTATGGTGCGCGTGCCCTGCCCACAGGGGCGTTCCGGCTCGTCCCCAGGGGCGGGGCGGAACCCCGGCGGCCCCGTGCCGCTCAAGCCGCAGCGACCGCCGTCCACGAGGAGAGAGTGACGAGCCATGGCGACTGACTACGACGCCCCGCGCAAGAACGACGACGAGCCCGAGGCCGACTCTATTGAGGAGCTCACCGCCCGGCAGAAGGACCACTCCTCTGAGGCCATCGAGGAGGACGAGAACGAGGTCGCCGAGGGCTTCGAGCTCCCGGGGGCGGACCTGTCCCGTGAGGAGCTCAGCGTCCACGTGGTGCCCCAGCTCGAGGACGAGTTCACCTGCTCCGAGTGCTTCCTCGTCCACCACCGCAGCCAGCTCGCCTACGTCGATGACGCCACGGGCCTGCCCGTGTGCACCGACTGCGCCGGCTGAGGCCACCACCCGCGCGGCCCCGCCTGCGGGACCGCCGCCGCACCCTGCCAACCACAGAACCTGGGACCGGGCGCACCGGTCCCACCAGAGGAGCTCCCATGGGCCTGTTCTCGCGCCGGCGTGCCGGTGCGCCCGCCGCCGGCACCGACGAGGAGGTCGCGTCGGCGGACAGCGACGAGGCCGTCGAGGAGCCGGCCGGGGAGCCCACCACGGGTCCCTGGGACGTCGCCAACGCCCCCGACGCCCCGCGCATCGACCTCGGGTCCCTGCGGGTGCCCGTCGTTGACGGCATGCAGATGCGTCTGGACCTGCCCCGTCCAGGTGCTGCCCCCGTCGCCGTCGTCCTGGCCCTGGGAGGCTCCACCCTCGAGCTGCGGGCCTTCGCCGCCCCCCGCACCGCAGGCGTGTGGGAGGACCGGCGTGCGAGCATCACCGCCGAGCTCACCCGGGCCAAGGCCACCCTCAAGGTGTTGGAGGGGCCCCACGGCACCGAGCTGCTGGCGCAGGTGCCCGTGCCCGGCCCCGAGGGCGTGCGGATGAGCGTCCCGTCGCGCTTCATCGGCGTTGACGGGCCCCGCTGGTTCCTCCGCGGGGTCCTGCAGGGGCGTGCCGCCACGGACGACGCCGCCGCGGCGGCCCTGAGGGAGGTCTTCGACGACGTCGTCGTCGTCCGTGACGGCCAGGCCCGCCCGCCCCTCGAGGTCCTGCCCCTGCACGTGCCCGGCGCCGTCAACGCCCCCGCCGCCGAGGGCCTGCCGGCGCTCGACCCCCTCACCCCGGGCCCGACCATCGCCGAGGTCCGATGAGCCTGTGGTCCCGGCTGTCGCGGGCGGTGGGGGCCCTGGGCCCCAGCCGGGAGCAGATCGACGCCGACGACGAGGCCCGCAGCGCCGCCCGCCGCGGCACGACCCCCATCGGCCAGGCCGTCCCCCGCAGCCGCGCGACCGTCTCAGGGGTCATCAGGGCCGTCACCTACGGGCCCGTGACCGCCAAGCCCGTGCTCACGGGCCAGCTCTACGACGGCACCGGCACCATCGACCTCGTGTGGATCGGGCGCCACTCGGTCACCGGCATCCAGCCGGGCGCCCACCTGCTCGCCGAGGGCATGGTCTGCGCCGGCCGCACGCGCCCCACGATCTACAACCCCGCCTACGAGCTCCTGGGAGAGGGCCAGTGACCAAGGCCGCACCGCACAACAACGACGACGGAGCCACGGACGGTGGCGCCTCCACGGGCCGAGCCGCCTCCCGCACCGGGCTCGGCGCGATCAGCTCCGAGCGCTTCGACGCCGCCGCCGCGGTGGGAGGCTGGCGCGGGGTGGCGGAGTCCGTCCTGCCGACCCTGGTCTTCGTCGTCGTCATGGCGCTGAGACCGACGGCGCTCGTGACGGCCGTGGTGGCCTCACTCGCCCTGAGCGCTCTGGCCGCCGGGGCCCGCCTGGCCCAGCGCCAGCCCCTGACCCAGGCGCTGGGCGGCGCCGTCCTCGCCCTCGTCAGCGCCGCGTGGGCGTGGCGCAGCGGCCAGGCCTCGAACTTCTACGCCACCGGCCTCATCATCAACGCCGTGTGGCTCACCGGCTGCCTCGTGTCCCTCGTGGTGCGGTGGCCGCTGGTGGGTGTGCTCATGGAGCTGTGGCGCGCCGGCTCCGGCCAGGACGAGCCCGCTCGCACTGGCCTCTGGTCCTCCTGGCGCACGGACCCCGAACGGGCCGCGGACCGCCGCCGCCATGTGCTCGCCACGGCCGTGCTCAGCGCGATGTTCGCCTTGCGGCTGCTCGTGGAGGTGCCGCTGTACCTCGCGGGCCAGGAGGCCGTCAGCGCCCTGGGCGTGGCGCGTCTGGTCCTGGGGGTGCCGCTGTTCGCCGTCACCCTGTGGTTCGTGTGGCTGCTCGTGCGCCCCGCCCAGCGCCCCTGAGCCTGGCCGCCCCGCGTCGCTGAGCCTGCCGGGGCCCAGGTCCCGCCGTCGGGCGGCGCCAGGTCCTCCGACCGGCCAGGCACGTGCGGTCGCGGCCCTCAGCCGAGCACGGGCGCCTGCTCCTCGGGGTCCTGGGGGACCGGCTCATCCTGGGAGGTGAAGATCACCGGGATCTCCGCCAGGGCGCTCTCGCCCTCCTTCGCCGTGAGGAACAGCAGCTCGTCGCCGCGCTCGAAGCGCTCGTCCGCGTCCGGCGTGATTGGCCGGTAGTCGCGCAGGATCGCCGAAAGCACCGTGTGCGGCGGCAGCTCGACCTCGCTGACGAGCTCACCGATGACCGGGGAGTCGTCCGGCAGGGTCAGCTCGTGCATGAAGGCGCCCGACTGGTGGAAGCGGAAGACCGACACGAGCGCGCCCACGCTCACCGCCTCCTCCACCAGCGCCGTCATGATGCGCGGGGTGGACACCGACACGTCCACGCCCCAGGTCTCATCGAACAGCCACTCGTTCTTCGGGTTGTTGACCCGTGCGACCGTGCGGGGCACCCCGAACTCCGTCTTCGCCAGCAGCGACACGACGAGGTTCGCCTTGTCATCACCGGTGGCGGAGACCACCACGTCGGCGTCGCCCGCACCGGCCTGCGCCAGGGCATCGACGTCGCAGGCGTCCGCCAGCAGCCAGTCGGCGTCCGCCACGGAGGCGACGCGCATGGCCTCGGGGGAGCGGTCCACGAGCGTGACCTCGTGGCCGTGGGAGATGAGCTCGCGGGCGATGGACCGGCCCACGGAGCCAGCGCCGGTGATGAGAATCTTCATGGCTCAGGACTCCTGCACAGGGGGACGGGACAGGGCGCGCTGCACCGCGGGCAGCCGGTCCGTGGGCACGGCGACGTGGAGGCGGTCGTTCTCCTGCACGATCGTTGACGCCGTCGGCACAAGTGCAGCGGAGGCGCGCGAGATCCAGGCCACGCGCACCTGGAGGCGCTGCTCCAGGGACGCCACGCTCATGCCCACCCAGGCCGCACACACGTCCGGCTGCACGAGGACGACGGCGCCCGAGGGGTCCTCCGCCTCCCTCGCCGTCAGGCCCGGCAGGACGCGGCGCATCATCTGCTCCGCCGTCTCCCGCACGGTGGCGACCGTCGGGATGCCGAGCCGCTCGTACACGTCCGCACGGCGGGCGTCATAGATACGGGCGACGACGTGCTCCACCCCGAAGGTCTCACGCACCACCCGGGCCGCGATGATGTTCGAGTTGTCCCCGTTGGACACGGCGGCGAAGGCGTAGGCCTCGTCGATGCCGGCCTGCTCCAGGGCGTCACGGTCGAAGCCGACACCCTTGACCTTGCGGCCCTGGAAGCCCGAGGGCAGACGCCTGAAGGCGTCCGGGTTCTGGTCGATGACGGCCACCGAGTGGCCCCTGCGGTCCAGCTGGGTGGCCAGGGTGGCCCCCACCCGTCCGCAGCCCATGATGACGAAGTGCACGAGCGGAACGGTACTCCCCGTATGGCCCCAGACGGAGGACGGACGTAGGCTCCTTCACCGTGCGTGACTTCGCCGACCGCCTCAAACGGCTCCTCGTCGGGCGCCCGGTCCCCAGCCAGGCCCTGGGAGAGACCCTTCTGCCCAAGCGGATCGCCCTGCCGGTCTTCGCTTCCGATGCCCTGTCCTCGGTCGGCTACGCCCCCGACGAGGTGCTTGTCACCCTCGCCGTCGCCGGGGTGGCCGCCACCGCGCTGTCGCCGTGGATCGCCCTGGCCGTCGTCGCCGTCCTCCTCGTCGTCGTCGCCTCCTACCGCCAGACGGTCCACGCCTACCCCTCCGGCGGCGGCGACTACGAGGTCGTCACCACCAACCTGGGCCCCAGGGCGGGCCTGCTCGTCGCCTCCTCCCTGCTCGTCGACTACGTGCTCACCGTTGCCGTCTCCGTGTCCTCCGGCAGCGGTTACCTCGCGGCCGCCGTGCCCGCGCTCGCCCCCTACAAGGTGCAGGTCGCCGTCGGCGTCGTGACCGTCCTGGCCCTGCTCAACCTGCGCGGCTCGCGCGAGTCCGGGGGCGCCTTCGCCATCCCCACGTACCTGTACATGGCGGCCATCGGGGTTATGGCCGTCACCGGGCTCGTCCAGGAGGTCACCGGGACACTGGGCCAGGCACCCAGCGCCGCCTACGAGGTGCTCGCCGACGACGGCTGGGAGTACGGGCTGACGGGCCTGGCGGGCGCCTTCCTCGTCCTGCGGGCCTTCTCCTCCGGCTGCGCGGCCCTCACCGGGGTCGAGGCGATCTCCAACGGCGTCCCCTCCTTCCGGCGGCCCAAGTCCCGCAACGCGGCCACCACCCTGCTGCTGCTGGGCCTCATCGCCGCGGCCATGCTGCTGAGCATCGTCCACCTGGCCGGAGCCACCGGCGTGCACATGGTCGAGGACCCGGCCACGGGCCTGCTCAGCGACGGCGTCCCGCTGGGCAAGGGCTACCACCAGGACCCGGTGATCGGCCAGATCGCCGCCACCGTCTTCGCCGGCTTCCCGCCGATGTTCTACCTCGTCACCGCCGTCACCGGCCTCATCCTCGTGCTGGCGGCCAACACGGCCTTCAACGGCTTCCCGGTGCTCGCCAGCGTCCTGGCGCGCGACGAGTTCCTGCCGCGCCAGCTCTCCCAGCGCGGCGACCGCCTGGCCTACTCCAACGGCATCATCGTCCTGTGGCTGGGGGCGACCGCCTTCATCGTCGGCTTCGGTGCGAGCACCAACCGCCTCATCCAGCTCTACATCGTCGGCGTGTTCATCTCCTTCACGCTGTCCCAGGTCGGCATGGTGCGCCACTGGACCCGTGAGCTCACCACCGCCACCGACGTGCGCGTGCGGGCCCGTATGCGCCGCTCGCGCGCCGTCAACGTCGTCGGCATGGCCGGCACCGGCCTCGTGCTCGTCATCGTGCTCGCCACCAAGCTCACGCGCGGCGCCTGGATCACGCTGACGATCATGGCCCTGGTCTACCTCGTCATGACCGCCGTGCGCCGCCACTACCGGCGCGTCACCCAGGAGATCGCCATCGACGACCTGCACGACGCGCGCGTCCTGCCGGCCCACGTGCACGCCATCGTCCTGGCCTCGCGGCTGCACCAGCCGACCCTGAGGGCCCTGACCTACGCCCAGTCCACGCACCCGACCTCCCTCGAGGCCGTCACCGTCGACACCGGTGACGGCGGCGCCGAGGCCTTGCTGGAGGCCTGGGAGGACGCCGAGCTGCCGGTGCCGCTGACCGTCCTGGACTCGCCCTTCCGCGACATCACCCAGCCGGTCGTCTCCTACGTGCGCAGCGTGCGCCGCGAGTCCCCCCGAGACCTCGTCGTCGTCTTCCTGCCCGAGTACCTCGTGCGCCACTGGTGGCAGCAGGCCCTGCACAACCAGACGGCCCTGCGGATCAAGACGGCCCTGCTGTTCACCCCCGGCGTCGTCGTCGCCTCCGTGCCCTGGCAGCTGGGCCTGCCGGGTGAGCGGCTCATCCACCACGGGGTGCGCCAGACCTCCCCGACCGGCATCATCGATGCCGACCAGGCGGCGCGTGACGCCGCAGCCGACCGGCAGCACAACCCCAACGGCCAGCACAGCCAGGAGGCACGATGACCGCCCGCCCCGCACGCCCGGTCCCCCGCCCCGCCCAGGACGGCACGCGCCCCACCACGCGCGAGGAGCTGGTCCTCGACGTCGGTGCCCCCGCCCACGGCGGCCACTGCGTCGCCCGCCCCGCCGACGACCCTTGCGGGCGCGTCGTCTTCGTGCGCCACGCCCTGCCCGGCGAGCGGGTGCGCGCGGTCCTGACCCAGAAGACCGCCAAGATCTGGCGTGCCGACGCCGTCGAGGTCCTCAGCGCCTCCCCGGACCGGGTCGAGCCCGTCTGGCCCCAGGCCGGTCCCGGCGGGGTGGGCGGGGGAGAGCTCTCCCACGTCGCCCTGGCCGCCCAGCGCACCTGGAAGCGGTGGGTGCTGGCCGACTGCCTGCGCCGCATCGGCGGCGAGGACGCCGCCCAGGCCGTCACCGAGGCCGCCGGAGGCGCCGCCGTGACCGTCGAGCCCCTGCCCAGCGAGGCCCGCGCCGAGGCCTCCGACGACGCGCGCACCCGTGCGCTGGCCGGCACCGGCAGCCGCACCCGCCTGGCCCTGACGGCTGACGGGCGGGGCCGCTTCGGCATGAACGCCTTCCGTTCCTCCACCGTCCTGGACCCCGGCAGCCTGCCGCTGGCCGTGGCGGGCCTGCGCGAGCTGGGCCTGACCGAGCGCGCCCTGTGGCGCAGGCACGCCCGCCCCGGCAGCCGTCTGGAGGCCGTGGCCCCCTCAGCGGGCGAGCCGCTGGTCCTCATCGACGGCCAGGTGCTCACCGCCCAGGGCCGTGCCACCGGCCGCCGCCGCGTAGACGAGGTGGTGGACGCCCGCGGCCTGGGCATGGGCGAGCTGCGTTACAGCGTGCACGCCGACGGCTTCTGGCAGGTCCACAGGGACGCCCCGGCCGTCCTGGTCGAGGCCGTCATGCGCGCCGTCGTCACCGGCTCGCCCTGGGCTAACGGGTCCCTCCTGGACACGGGACGGGTGGCCGGCACGCGCGTCCTCGAGCTGTACTCCGGGGCCGGACTGCTCACCCTGCCGCTGGCGGCCGCAGGCGCCCGCGTCGTCAGCCTGGAGGGCTCCGAGCAGGCCGTCGGGGACGCCCGGCGCAACCTGCACGGCTACGACGCGGTGAGCCTGCGCACCGGGCGGGTCAGCGCCCGGGCGGTGGACGAGCTCGGCCGCCTGGACGGCACGACGGCCGACGTCGTCGTGCTCGACCCGCCCCGGCAGGGTGCCGGCCGGCAGGTCATCGAAGCCGTTGCCGCCCTCAGCCCGCGCCGGGTGGTGCTCGTCGCCTGCGACCCGGCGGCCCTCGCCCGGGACCTGGGCCTCCTGCTGGGATCGGGGTACACGGTCGGCGGGGTGCGCGCGCTGGACATGTTCCCCCACACACACCACTTCGAGACCGTCGCCGTCCTCGAGCGCCCGTGAGCCGGGCGCTGTTGGGAAACCCCTCAGTGACGTAAACGCGGTACCGCGGGGCCGCCCGAGCGCCCGGGCACGTGGGATGTTCCCGCCCTGTGACGGGGCGTCGTCTACGGTGTGGACGGAGCACTGCCGACTTGTGACCACTAGGAGCGACGTTGACGAGCCTCGACACCTTCCACTCACGCGCCACGCTCGACGTGGACGGCACCGCCTACGAGATCTTCCGCCTCGACGCCGTCGAGGGCCTGGAGCGGCTGCCCTACGCCCTCAAGGTGCTGGCGGAGAACCTGCTGCGCACCGAGGACGGGGCCAATGTCACCGCCGAGCACGTGCGCGCCCTGGCCCAGTGGGACCCCGCCGCCGAGCCGGACACCGAGATCCAGTTCACCCCCGCGCGCGTCGTCATGCAGGACTTCACCGGCGTGCCCTGCATCGTCGATCTCGCCACCATGCGGGAGGCCGTCGCCGGGCTCGGTGCGGACCCGTCGGTCATCAACCCGCTTGCCCCCGCCGAGATGGTCATCGACCACTCCGTCCAGATCGACTCCTTCGGCCTGTCCAGCTCGCTGGAGACCAACAAGGAGCGCGAGTACGAGCGCAACGCCGAGCGCTACCAGTTCCTGCGCTGGGGCCAGGGGGCGCTGGACAACTTCCGCGTCGTGCCGCCGGGCACCGGCATCGTCCACCAGGTCAACATCGAGTACCTCGCCCGCACCGTCTTCACCCGGCAGGTCACCGGGGCCGACGGCGCCACGGTCACCCAGGCCTACCCGGACACCTGCGTGGGCACGGACTCGCACACCACCATGGTCAACGGCCTGGGCGTGCTCGGATGGGGCGTCGGCGGCATCGAGGCCGAGGCCGCCATGCTCGGCCAGAGCGTGTCCATGCTCATCCCGCGAGTCGTCGGCTTCCGTCTCACCGGGGCCATCCCGGCCGGAGCCACCGCCACCGACGTCGTGCTCACCATCACCGAGATGCTGCGCCGGCACGGGGTCGTGGGCAAGTTCGTCGAGTTCTACGGCGAGGGCGTGGCGGCCGTGCCGCTGGCCAACCGCGCGACCATCGGCAACATGAGCCCCGAGTTCGGCTCCACCGCCGCGATCTTCCCCATCGACGAGGTCACCCTGGACTACCTGCGCCTGACCGGCCGCACCGAGGCCTCCATCCGCCTGGTCGAGGAGTACGCCCGGGCGCAGGGCCTGTGGCACGACCCCTCGCGCGAGCCCGCCTACTCCGAGTACCTCGAGCTCGACCTGTCCACGGTGGTGCCCTCCATCGCCGGACCCAAGCGCCCCCAGGACCGCATCGTGCTCAGCGAGGCCCGGGAGGCCTTCCGGCGGGCGCTGCCGGCCTACGCCGCCGAGACCTCCAAGCCCACCCCGGTGACGCTGGCCGACGGCACCGTCACCGAGCTCGACCACGGGCACGTCGCCATCGCCTCGATCACCTCCTGCACGAACACCTCCAACCCCTCGGTCATGGTCGCGGCCGGTCTGCTGGCCCGCAACGCCGTCGCCCGGGGCCTGCGCTCCAAGCCGTGGGTCAAGACCTCCACGGCGCCGGGCAGCCAGGTGGTCACCGAGTACTACGAGAGGGCCGGCCTGTGGCCCGCCCTCAACGCCCTGGGGTTCAACGTCGTCGGATACGGCTGCGCCACCTGCATCGGCAACTCCGGGCCCCTGCCCGCCGAGGTCTCGGCGGCCGTCAACGACGCGGACCTCGCGGTCGTCTCCGTGCTGTCGGGCAACCGCAACTTCGAGGGCCGTATCAACCCCGACGTCAAGATGAACTACCTGGCCTCCCCGCCGCTGGTCATCGCCTACGCGCTGGCCGGCACGATGGACTTCGACTTCGCCACCGAGCCGCTGGGACAGGACCAGGACGGCAAGGACGTCCTCCTCGCAGACATCTGGCCGGACCCGGCTGAGGTGCAGGCCACCATCGACGCCACCATCGACCGCCAGATGTACGCCTCCGGCTACGCCGACGTCTTCGCCGGTGACGAGCGCTGGCAGGGCCTGGACACGCCCGAGGGTGAGACCTTCGCCTGGCACGAGGAGTCCACCTACGTGCGCAAGGCCCCCTTCTTCGAGGGGCTGACGATGGAGCCGGCCCCGGTCGAGGACATCACCGGCGCCCGCGTGCTGGCGCTGCTGGGCGACTCGGTGACCACGGACCACATCTCCCCGGCGGGCGCCATCAAGGCCGACTCCCCGGCGGGCCGCTACCTGGCCGAGCACGGCGTGGCCCGCAAGGACTTCAACTCCTACGGCTCGCGCCGTGGCAACCACGAGGTCATGATCCGCGGGACCTTCGCCAACATCCGCCTGCGCAACCAGCTGCTCGACGGCGTCGAGGGCGGTTACACCAGGTGCTTCCTCACCGGTGAGCAGGAGACGATCTTCGACGCCTCCCAGGCCTACCAGGCGGCGGGCGTGCCGCTCGTGGTGCTGGGCGGCAAGGAGTACGGCTCCGGCTCCTCGCGTGACTGGGCGGCCAAGGGCACGGCGCTGCTGGGCGTCAGGGCCGTCATCTGCGAGTCCTTCGAGCGCATCCACCGCTCCAACCTCATCGGCATGGGCGTGGTCCCGCTCCAGCTGCCGCAGGGCCAGACGACGGCGAGCCTGGGTCTGGACGGCACCGAGACCTTCTCCATCGAGGGGCTCACGGCCCTCAACGAGGGGCTCACCCCGCGCACCGTCACCGTCAGGGCGGAGAAGGCCGACGGCCGGGTCGTCTCCTTCGACGCCGTCGTGCGCATCGACACCCCCGGTGAGGCGGACTACTTCCGTCACGGGGGCATCTTGCAGTACGTGCTACGCCAGCTCGCCCGCGGGCAGTGAGGGGTGGCCCGGCGACGCTGGGGCCAGCCGGAGGACGTCACTTCTTTCCGGGGGCGTAGGCGGTGAGCTGCCCGTGCTCACGGTCGAAGGTGATGATGAGCCCGGGGTTGACCAGCCACATGGGCTGCTCGCCCGGCTCGGAGCCCGCGAAGGCCACGGGCCTGCCGTCGGCCACGGACCACATCCCTGACAGCGCCACCGACGCGCTCGTCTGGGAGGGGCTGCCCTCGACGTGCATGAGCAGGGAGCCGTCGGAGGACAGGGCGTACCAGGAGCTCTCCACCCCGTAGACGCACTCGCCGTCGTCCCGGGCGGGCACGAGCCTGCGCTCACCGATGGTGAGCGTGATGGAGCAGTGGTCCTTCTCGTCCGGGTCGTACTGGGACGTCACGGCCGCCCAGGACAGGTCCCCGTCGACGACGAGGGCACGCATCTGTGCGCCGGTGGGACGGGGAGCCTCGAACAGGCGCGCGTTCGTCTTCTTGTCGTAGCTGGGCCAGGCGCCCTCGAAGGCATCGACCTGCTCACCCGAGGGGGACAGGACCCGGTACTCCTCATCGACGTAGTTGAAGATGAGCCAGCCGTCCGCCAGGGGGATGACGTTCTCCTCCGTGCTGTTAGCCTTGAGGTCCACCAGGGTGCCGTCCTCGAGCCGGACGGCGGTGTCCTGGGCGGCGAGGGTGACGAGCGAGCCGTCGTGCACCGCCCAGTTGTACCTGGCCAGGTCCATCGAGGAGGCGGAGCCGGCGATGTCCTGCTCCCACAGGGGCGTGGTGGGGTCGGATGCGGACCAGCCGGTGCAGTGGTCGTGCTTGTCGCAGACCAGGGCGTAGGAGCCGATGAAGGTGGGGAAGTCGTCCTCGTCCCAACCGGCCTCGGCGGGGGCGCCGTCGGAGGCCTTGAGCAGCTGGCTGCCTCCGAGATACACCCAGTCCCCCCAGTAGCTGACGTATCCGTCGTCCTGGTTGACCCTCGTCTCCCACTGCTCCTTGGGCTCGGAGCCGGAGACGTCGTAGGCGGTCACACGGGTGAGGTCGAAGCTGCTGTTGCGTGTGCCGACGACCAGCTGGTCCCCGTTGACGGCGATCACCGCGTCCTCGTCGACGTCGAGCTTCCAGACCTTGTGGCTGGCCTCGGCCCAGCCGGCGGAGACCTCCTGGACGGTGGAGGTCGCGGAGGACGAGCCGCCGCCCCGGCCCAGCAGCGTCCAAACGCCCCAACCGGCACCAGCCAGGACGAGCACGACGACGACGGCGGCACCGATGAGCATTGGTGCGCGCCTGCGCGGCGGTGCCGGGGCGAGCGGCGCTCCGGCCGCAGGAGCCGGACCAGGGCGGGCGCCCGCCACCGGGGCGGCGGCGGGCTGAGCAGGGGCACGGTTGGCAAGAGCGGCCTGGACCGCCGGGTCCTCTAAGGTGCGCAGCCACTCCAGCAGCTCGGGGTAGGCACCTGGGTTGGCGGCCAGGACGGCGTGCAGGTCCGGGCGCTCGGCAGCGATGCGCTGCTGCTCCAGGGGCGGTGTGCTGGGGGACAGCGCAGCCAGGAGGTCGGGGTCAGGTCCGGCCTGGGCGTCTGAGGAAGGAGGAGGTGGGGCACTGCTCATGGGCCGATACTAAGAAGTCCTGCGACAACGAGTCGAGACCGGGGTGGAATGCCACCGGCACGGGCCGTGTTGGTACCGGTGGCCCGCGACCGCCGCGGGCCTGAGACTGAGGAGAGCACCGTGCCCGCCACGACCCAGGAGCCTGTCCAGGACGTCGATCTGCTTGTCATCGGAGGGGGCAAGGCCGGCAAGTCCCTGGCGATGCTGCGGGCCAAGGCCGGTGACAGGGTCGTCATGGTGGAGCGGGACAAGGTGGGTGGCACGTGCATCAACGTCGCCTGCATCCCCACCAAGACCCTCATCTCCGCCGCTCGCGTGCTGCGCGAGGTCCAGGGCTCGCAGGCCTACGGCGTCACGCTGCCCGGGCAGGACGGCGGCGCCCTGGCCCGGGCGCGCATCGACCTGGCCTCCTTGCGCGCCCGCAAGGAGGCGGTCGTCTCCGCCATGGTGGCCGCCCACGAGGACATGTTCCCCGCCTCGGGCATGGACTTCGTGCGTGGCACCGCCCGCTTCGTGGGGGAGCGCACCGTCGAGGTCGCCCTGAACGACGGCGGCCTGCGGCGCGTGCGCGGCGCCAAGGTCCTCATCAACACCGGCACCACGCCGTCACTGCCGCCGATCGAGGGCCTGGGTGGCGTGCGCTACTGGACCAGCGAGGACCTGCTCACCCTGCCCGAGCTGCCCACCCACCTCGTTGTCCTGGGCGGCGGCGTCATCGGGGTGGAGATGGCCTCCCTCATGGGGCTCCTCGGTGTCCCGGTCACCATCGTCCACGCGGGCCGTCACGTCCTGGACCGTGAGGACGACGACGTCGCCGCCGAGGTGACCGCCGGCCTGGAGGCCCTGGGCGTGACGGTCCTGGCCGGTGCGCGCGCCTCGAGGGTCGCGGCCACGGCCGGTGGTGGCGTCCTGGTCACCACCGAGGACGGGCACGAGGTGAGCGGGTCCCACCTGCTCGTCGCCCTGGGGCGCACCCCCGTCACCGCCGGCCTCGGCCTGGAGGCCGCGGGCGTCGATCTGACCGACAGGGGCTTCGTGCGGGTCAACGAGCACCTGGAGACCAGCGCCCCCGGGGTGTACGCCGCCGGTGACGTGGCCGGAACACCCCAGTTCACACACGCCTCCTGGAACGACTTCCGGGTGCTGCGCGACCTCCTCGCCGGCAAGGAGGCGACGACGGCCGGGCGCCTGGTCCCGTGGGCCGTGTTCACCACGCCCGAGCTCGGGCACGTCGGGATGACCGAGACCGAGGCCCGCGAGGCCGGTCACGAGGTCCTCGTCGCCACGACGCCCACCGCCTCGGTGCCGCGCTCCAAGACCGTGGGGCGCACGCAGGGCTTCTACAAGGTGGTTGTTGACGCCCGGAGCGAGGAGGTCCTGGGAGCCGTCATCATTGGTGAGGGCGCCAGCGAGGTCATCACCAGCGTGCAGATGGCGATGCTCGGGCACCTGACCTGGCGCCAGCTGCGCGACGCCGTCATCACCCACCCGACGATGGCGGAGGGGCTCAACATCGTCCTCGACACCCTCGGCTGAGTGCCGGCCCGGGCGGGCTAGCGCGCGGCTGCGGGCCCGCGGTGGCCGGCCGTGGGGCTGCGCTCAGCCGCGCCTGCGCCGCGGCCCCGGGGCCGTGGCAGGATGTGCGCCGTGCTGCACGTCATCTTCTTCGAGCCCCGTATCCCCGGCAACTCCGGTGCGGCGATCCGCCTGTCGGCCAACACGGGCTCAATGCTGCACCTGGTGGACCCGCTCTTCGAGATGGATGACGCCAGGCTGCGCCGGGCGGGCCTGGACTACCACGACCTCGCCCTCACCCGCGTGCACGCCACCTGGCAGGAGTGCCTGGAACAGGTTCCGGGCAGGGTCCTCGCCTTCACGGCCCACACGGACACGCTCTACACCGAGGTCGGCTGGCGCGGTGACGACGCCCTCCTGTTTGGCCCCGAGCCCACGGGGCTGCCGCAGGAGATCATGGACCACCCGCGTGTGACCGGGCTCGTGCGCATCCCCATGGTCGAGGGCAACCGCTCCCTCAACCTCGCCAACTCCGCCGCCATCGGCCTGTACCACGCCTGGCACAGCCTCGGCTTCCCGGGCGGGCGCTGAGCCCCGGGGCCTGACGGCGCGCGGCGCCGCGCGGGCACCGGTGGTTGCCGTCAGGCGGTTACCGACTGCTCGCGCCGCTGGCCGGGTCGAGCGCAGCGCGAGCGGACGGGGGCAGGGGCCCGGGCATCGAGTACGTGGCGGTGAGCAGGGCGCGGCCCAGGGTGTGGAAGGAGACCTGGCAGGCCACGGCGGCCGCGGAGGCCTCGTCATCCAGGCCGAGGGTGTCGGTGTCGAGGGCGTGCACGGCGAAGACGTAGCGGTGCTCGCCGTCGTCGTCGGGCGGGTAGGGGCCGTACCAGGCGTGCGTGCCCGCGTCGTTGCGCACGTGCATGGCGGCACCGTCCAGGAGCAGGTCTGACTCGCCCGCCCCTCGGGGCAGGGCGGTGGTGGAGGCGTCCAGGTCCATGACGGTCCAGTGCCAGAAGCCCGAGGGGCTCGGGGCGTCGGGGTCGAAGCAGGACACGACGAAGGAGCGCGTGCCCTCTGGTACCCCGCTCCAGTGCAGCTCGGGGGAGACGTTGCCGTGGACGGCGGTGAACCGGTCATCCATGCGCTCGCCCTCGGCGACGTCATCCGAGGCCAGCGTGAAGGTCGGGACCGTGGGCAGAAGGTCGTAGGGCAAGGGGCTGCGCGGACGGCTGAGGTCGGTGGTCACATTCGTCTCCTGGGTGCGGGTGGCCTGTGGGGCTCGTCTGGTGAGGTGCACCACTGTAGACGGCTGCGGGTGGACGACGGCGGCCGCGAGGGCGGCGTGTGCGGGCCGTGGGCCCGGTGGCCGTGGGCCCGGTGGACGCGGGCCGTGGGCCCGGTCGGGGACGAGAGGTGTTCCAGGCGGCGCCACGTGTCCCTGCCTGGCGCTACCCTGGTACACACATCGAACATGTGTTCGATGAATGTGCCGGGGAGAGGATGGGGATGCAGGCTCAGAGCACGGACGCCGCGACGGCCGAGGCGCACGGTGGTCCTGCTGCCGGGGCGCCGTCGCGCCTGGACACGGCCCGCGCCGCCCTCGCGCAGGCCGAGGCCCGCACCGGGCTGCGGGCCCCGCTGCCCCTCGGGGCGTGGCCCGGCGCTGCGGTGGCCGTCTCGGCCTCCACCCCTGGTGCTCTCGCCGCTGGCACCCTTCCCGCCCCGGTGCCCGGTCCCCCCGGGCGCGCTCCCGGGTCCGAGTCGCCCTGGGAGGCCGTCAACCCGGCCGCCGCCGGCGTCCTGTCCCTCACGGGCTCCGTGACCCTCCTGCTCGCGGCCGCCGCACGCCGCCAGGGGCCTCGGGGGTGGTGCGCCGTCGTCGGCGGGAGGGACCTGGGCTGGTGCGCCGCCGCCGAGGCCGGCCTCGACCTCTCGCGCGTCCTCGTCGTGCCGGCCCGCGACCTTGCCCCGGCCGTCCTGCCCAGCGTCGTCGCCGCCCTGGTCGATGGGCTCGACGTCGTCCTGCTCACGGACGCCACCGCCCGGGCGCTCACCGCGCGGCAGCAGAGAGCCGTCGCCGCCCGAGCCCGCGAGCGAGGCTGCCTCGTCCTGCTCGACGAGCCCTGGGAGGGTGCCCGTCTCCTGCGGGCCCGGGCCCGGGGCCTGGGCACCCAGCTCGTGGAGGCGGACCAGGAGGGCGGCGAGGGGGCTGCCGACGTCCCCCAGAGCGGGGGCGCGCGCGTCCTGGCGCTGCGCCCGGCTCCCCGCGGCCCCCTGCCGGAGGGCCTGGCGCCATGCCCGCCACGGCCGACGCCCCCCGCACCTCCCACGCAGCCGCTCGCCCAGGAGCCCGCGCAGGCGCCGGTGGAGATGCCAGCGGGCTGGCTGCGTCACCTCGACTGGGTGCTCACCGAGCCACAGAGGGGCCCGGCCACGGTCCTTGTGCGCTCCGGGGCCCGCGGGGTGGAGATCCTGGAGGACCGTGCCCCGCAGGAGCCCCGGCGTCGTGCCCCCGCGCTCACCGTCCTGCCCGGGGGCCTGTCATGAGCGGGCCGCACGCTCGCGCCACGCCGGGCCCCGTCCCGGCCGTGCCCCGGCTGCTGGCCATCTGGGTCCCCGACTGGCCCGTCGTCGCCCTCACCCTCGATCACCGCCACCCGGCAGGAGGGACCAGTTCCCAGGCCGGGCGGGCCGCAGCACCGGACCCCGCCCTCGATCCCGTCGCCGTCCTCGGCTCCCAGGGCGTCCAAGCCGCCTCCGCCCCCGCCCGCGCCGCTGGGGTTCGCCGCGGCATGAGGCTGCGCCTGGCCCGCTCCCTGTGCCCGGAGCTCACCGTCCTGCCTGCGGACCCCGTGCGCGAGGCCCGCGCCTTCGAGCCCGTCATGGCCGCCCTGGCCACCGTCCTGGCCGAGCCCGTCGTCGCCCGGCCCGGCCTCGCCCTCTGCGGCGCCCGCGGCCCCGCGCGCTGGCTCGGAGGCGAGGAGGAGGTCGCGGCCGCACTCGTCGAGGCCGTCGCCAGGGAGGTTGGCGTCGAGTGCCTGGTCGGCGCCGCCGACTCCCTCCTGGCCGCCGTCCTCGCCGCCCGCAGCGGGGTCCTCGTCCCCGAGGGGAGGTCCGCCTCCTTCCTGTCTCCCTGGGCCCTGGGGCACCTCCTGGCCGCCCTGCCCACCGAGAGGGAGAGGGCGCAGACCGAGCCCCTCCTAGAGGGGCTGGCCCAGCTCGGGCTGCGCACGCTCGGGGACCTGGCCCGCCTGCCCCGCGCGGACGTCGCCGCCCGCTTCGGCCCTGCCGGCGAGCGGGCGCACCGCCTCGCCGCCGGCGAGACGTGGCAGGTCCCCTCCTGCCCGCGCCCCGACGCGGACCTTGAGGCCGTCAGCGTGCTCGACCCTCCCGTCGAGCGCGCCGACGCCGCAGCCTTCGCCTCCCGGGCCCTTGCCGTCAGACTCTCCTCCTCCCTCGTGGCCCACGGCCTGGCCGCGGGCAGGCTCCTGGTCGAGGCCGAGTGCGAGGACGGCAGCCTCCTGTCGCGCTCCTGGGCGCTCGACACCGTCCCCAGCCCCACCGACCTCACCGACAGGGTGCGCTGGCAGGTCGAGGGCTGGCTCTCCGCGCGGCCGGGCGCCCGTCCGGCCTCGGCCCTCGTCCGCCTGCGCCTGCTCGCCCTCGAGACCTGCGCCGCTGGCACCCGTCAGGCGGGCCTGTGGTCCTCCCCGGGTGAGAGGGGGCGGCGCCGTGCCGCGCGGGCCGCCGAGCGCGTCGAGTCCCTGCTGGGCGTCGGCAGCGTGAGCACGCCCGTCCTGGACGAGGACTGGGACCCGCGCTCGCGGGCGCGGCTCGTGCCCTGGGGTGAGGGCCACCGCGCCCGTGCGGAGCCGCGCCAGGAGACGACGGCCGACGGCGGGCGGGCGGCCTGGGTGGGAGCCCTGCCCTCGCCGTCTCCCTCGCTCGTCCTGGCCGAGCCCGTTCCGGCGGTCCTGCTTGACGCGCAGGGACGCGAGATCCTGGTTGACGCCCAGGGACAGCTCGCGGGCACGCCCTGGCAGGTCCAGGTCACCGGAGGGCCCGCGCCGTCGGGGTGGCTGAGGGTGTGCTCCTGGGCCGGGCCGTGGCCCGTGGACGAGGGGTGGTGGAGGCCCACAGGGGCCTCACGTCGCGCCTACCTGCAGCTCGTCTTGCAGGACGGGCCGGCCCTGCTGCTCGTGCGCCGATCAGGCTGGTGGCTCGAGGGCGTCTACTCCTGAGCGCTCAGGCTGCTCGGGGGCTGCTCCTGAGCCCCCGAGCAGCTCGGGGACTGCCTCAGGCGGCCGCACAGCACCGCCACCAGCGACAGCCACGCCACGGCCAGGGCCCAGCCCGCGAGAACGTCCGTCGCCCAGTGGTAGGCCAGGTAGACCCGTGACAGCCCCACGAGAAGGGCTGCCGCAACAGCAGCCAGGGCCGCCACCACCTTGCGGGACCGGGGCGCGCCCGACAGCAGCACGGCCCCGGCGAGGGCCCCGGCCAGCACCGCCGTGTTGAAGGAGTGCCCCGAGGGGAAGGCGAAGGAGGGGGAGGGGCTGCCCAGCAGCAGGGCGACCGAGGGACGCTCGCGGCCGAAGGCGAGCTTGAGCAGCACGGTGAGCGCGGCCGAGCCCGCCATCGCCACCGCCAGCACACCCGCCTGGTGCCGGCGACCGCCCGCCACCAGCACCGCGCAGGCCAGGAGGGTCAGCAGCGTCAGGCCCGTCGTCCCGCCCAGGTGGGTCGCCGCCCAGGCGAGATGCGTGAGCCACGTGCGGCGCAGACCCACGGCGTAGGCCGTCGCCGTCGGGTCGTAGCCCGCCAGAGCCCCGCCCGTGAGCACCTGGACGGCGACCACGGCGAACACCCCCAGCCCGAGGCCACCTGAGGCGAGGAGCACGGGCACGATCCGGTGGCGCGGCCGGGAAGCGTCGGAGGGCGGGGGCGTCATGAGCACGGAAAGGACAGTAGCGGGGCCCGGTAGCATCCCGGAGGGCGCCCTGCCGTGGCGCCGCCCGGTCCCCGAGGAGAGGCGCGCACGATGGCCAAGCTCTACTTCCGCTACGGCGCGATGAACTCGGGCAAGACCACCGGCCTGCTGCAGACCGCCTACAACTACGAGGAGCGCGGCCAGAGCGTCGTGCTCATCAAGGCGGGTGTTGACACCAAGGGGGACGACACGGTCGTCTCGCGCCTGGGCATGGTGCGCCGGGTGGACCTGCTCGTCGGCGCCGACGACGACCTGCGTGCCCTCGTGCGCGAGCGCGTGCTGGGGGAGCGGGCGGCGCAGGAGGGCGCGGTCGTGAGTGAGGCGGTGGACTGCGTGCTCGTCGACGAGGCCCAGTTCCTCACGCCCCTCCAGGTGGACCAGCTCATGAGGCTCGTGCTCATCGACGACGTGCCCGTCCTCGCCTACGGCATCCGCACAGACTTCCGCACCGTGTCCTTCCCGGGCTCACGCCGCCTGCTGGAGATCGCCCACTCCCTGGAGGAGCTCAAGACGATCTGCCGGTGCGGGCGCAAGGCGATCTTCAACGCGCGCAAGGTGGGGCAGCGCTTCGTCTTCGACGGCGACCAGATCGCCATCGACGGCCAGGACGTCACCTACGAGTCCCTGTGCGGCAAGTGCTACCTCGCGGCGGGCGGGGTGCTGGCGGGCGAGTAGGTCCAGCTCACGTCAAAGTCTTGTATGTCGCAAGATACAAGAGAATGACGTGAGTGGTGTGTGGGGTGTGCCGTGCTCCGCGCCGACTCCACGTCGAGGTCTTGAGCAGGTCCGTCTCCTACGACGCAGCCGTCCCCATCCAGGACGGCCCGGCCTGGTGGCGGGCCCGGGAGGCGATCGACGCCGCCCATGAGGCCCAGCGCCTGCTCGGGGCGGTCGCGGCCTCACGGGAGACGGCCCCATGAGCGCCCTGCTGCTGTCCGCCGGGCGCGGCCAGACCGGCGTGCGCGCACCCGGCTCAAGGGGCGCCGCGGACCGAGGGGAAGGCGGCAGGCGGGGTGGCGGGCCCCGGGCAGGGTGACGGAGCCCTGCTGCTCGGGGGCCGCTGGGTCGGGGCCCTTGAGCGCCTGCTCGCGCTCGCCTTGTCGGGAGATCCCGCGGCGTCGGCTGAGGTCCAGGCCCTAGGCGCGTTCGACGGCCGCGGCTTCGCCCGTGCGGACGTCGTGCATGAGAGCGGAGCGCAGGCCGTCCCGGGCCGTGGTACGTGTCGGGGACGGCCGATACTCTGTACACATGTTCGATGCATCTGCGGTGGGGGAGGGCGTCCCCCGCGCCCGCGCCCACCGCTACGCCGAGCTGCACGCCCACTCCGCCTACTCCTTCCTCGACGGCGCCAACGAGCCCGAGGACCTCGCGGCCGCCGCCGTCGCCCTGGGCCTTGAGGCCCTCGCCCTCACCGACCACGACGGCATGCCCGGCATCGTCAAGCACGCCGAGGCCGGGCGCCAGCACGCGCTGCCCACCATCCACGGCACCGAGCTCACCCTTGAGGACGGCTCCCACCTGCCCGTCCTGGCCCGCAGCCCCCTGGGCTACCGGCGCCTGTGTGCGGCGGTCTCCCGCCACAACCTCGACGCTGGACAGCGCACCGAGCCCGCCCACCGCCTGCCCGACCTCGCCACCGCCCTGGGGACCGGCCCAGGCCACGGGGCCGCGGCGGGGCAGGCCGCCGGGAGCGGCCCGGGCAGCACCACCAGCCTGCCCGTCCTCGTCCTCACCGGCACCGCCAACGGCCCCCTGCGCCGGGCCCTGGGCGACCCCCGGGACCCCACCACCTGGGACCTGCGCGCCGCCGACGCCTCCCTGGGCCACCTCACCGATCTCTTCGGGCGCGACGGCGTCGCCGTTGAGATCACCCTTGACGGCGGCCCCACTGACGCGGCCCTGACCGACGCCCTCAGCCGCCTCGCCAGCGTGCACCAGCTCCCGCTGCTGGCCACCGGCGCCGTGCGATGCGCCCGCCCCACGGACTCCCGCCTCGCCGACGTCCTGACCGCCACCCGCCTGCGCACCGGCCTTGAGGGGGCGCGCCGCCACCTGCCAGCCCTCGGCCGCTGGCTGCGCGGGCCCGCCGACATGGCCCGTCTGCACCGGCGTGCCCCGCATGCCGTTGACCTCACCGCCGAGCTCGCCGCCGACCTCGCCTTCGACCTCGCCCTCGTCACCCCCGACCTGCCTGAGGCACAGGTCCCCGACGGGCACACCCCCGCCACCTGGCTGCGCGAGCTCACCCGCCGCGGCGCCCACCAGCGCTACGGGCCCCCGGAGGAGGACCCGCACGCCTGGCAGGTGCTGGACCATGAGCTCGAGGTCATCGAGTCCCTGGGCTTCCCCGGCTACTTCCTCATCGTGCGCAGCGTCGTCGACTTCTGTGAGAAGGAGGGCATCCTCTGCCAGGGCCGGGGCAGCGCCGCCAACTCAGCCGTCTGCTACGCGCTGGGCATCACCGCCGTCGATGCCGTGCGCCACCGGATGCTCTTCGAGCGCTTCCTGTCACCTGGCCGCTCCGGCTACCCCGACATCGACCTCGACATCGAGGCCTGCCGCCGTGAGGAGGTCATCCAGCACGTCTACTCCCGATACGGGCGTGAGCGCGCCGCCCAGGTCGCCAACGTCATCTCCTACCGCCCGCGCTCGGCCGTGCGTGACGCCGCCCGGGCCCTCGGCCACCCCCCGGGCGTCATCGACACCTGGACGCGTTCCCTCGAGCACCGCTGGTCCTCCCGGCTCGAACCCGGCACGCAGGCGGGGCCGGACGAGGCACCCGAGCAGGTGCGCGCCGTGGCCGACCGCCTGCTGCTCCTGCCCCGGCACCTGGGCGTCCACTCCGGTGGCATGGTGCTGGCCGCCCAGCCCGTCACCGAGGTCTGCCCCGTGCGCTGGGCCGCCATGGAAGGACGCACCGTCCTGCAGTGGGACAAGGACGACTGCGCCGCCGCCGGCCTGGTCAAGTTCGACCTGCTCGGCCTGGGCATGCTCACCGCCCTGCGCCTGGCCTTCACCACGCTCGCCGGGCGCGGCGAGACGGTCCCCGAGCCCACGGCCGAGGCCGACGGCGTCGGCACCCTGCGCCCCGCCCAGAGCGGACGCCCCTGGGGTCTGCACACCCTGCCGGAGGAGGACCCCGCCGTCTACCGCCTCCTGAGCGCCGCGGACACCGTCGGCGTCTTCCAGGTCGAGTCGCGCGCCCAGATGGCGACACTGCCGCGACTGCGCCCCTCGACCTTCTACGACATCGTCGTCGAGGTGGCTCTCATCCGCCCGGGCCCCATCCAGGGCGACGCGGTCAACCCCTACATCCGTCGTCGGCTGGGGCAGGAGCCCGTCACCTACCCGCACCCCCTGCTCGAGCCGGCCCTGGCCAAGACCCTCGGCGTGCCCCTCTTCCAGGAGCAGCTCATGCAGATCGCCGTCGACGCCGCCGGATTCACCCCCGCCGAGGCTGACGCCCTGCGCCAGGCCATGGGCTCCAAGCGCTCCCACGCGCGCATGGAGGCACTGCGTGCCCGGCTCGTGGAGGGCATGGGGCAGCGGGGGATCGACACGGCCACGGCCGAGACCATCTACGACAAGCTGTGCGCCTTCGCCGACTTCGGCTTCCCCGAGTCCCACGCCTTCTCCTTCGCCTACCT
Source organism: Actinomyces sp. W5033 (assembly GCF_051303165.1). NCBI lineage: Bacteria > Bacillati > Actinomycetota > Actinomycetes > Actinomycetales > Actinomycetaceae > Actinomyces > Actinomyces sp. W5033. Next base: position 129,301 of record NZ_JBPPGD010000001.1, read on the forward strand.
CGTCTACGCCTCCGCCTGGCTCAAGGTCCGACGCCCCGAGGACTTCTACGCCGGTGTCCTCGCCGCCCAGCCCATGGGCTTCTGGTCCCCGCAGACCCTCGTCGGCGACGCCCGCCGCCACGGGGTGCGCGTCGAGCCCGCTGACGTCAACCGCTCCGGTGTCCAGGCGGGTGTCGAGCAGGTGCCCGACGACGCCCTGATGCCCGTCGGCCCCACGCCCTACGCCCTCAGCCCCCTCGACGTCCACCCTCACCTCGCGGTGCGCCTGGGGCTGGCCCCCATCAAGGGGGTCGGCGCCGCCACCGCGCAGGCGGTCGTCAGCGAGCGCGAGGCCCACGGCCTGTACCAGGACATCGCCGACCTCGCCCGCCGGGTGAGGCTCAGCCGCACGCACCTGGAGAACCTCGCTGCCGCCGGCGCTCTCACGAGCCTGGGAGTCAGCCGCCGTGAGGCCCTGTGGGCCGCCGGCGTCCTGGCCGACGAGCACGGGAGCCGGCACACCCTGCGCCCGCCCCGGCGCGGCACGGCCGGTAATGCCGCCAGCGCCCGCGAGGCCCCTGCCAGGGTGCGCAAGGCCGCCAGCGCCCGAGAACCCGGTCCTGCTGTGACGCGCAGGACCATCGGCCCAGGCCTTGGCACCCAGCAGCCCGCCGCCTGGTACCAGCCCACCCTGCCCGGGACCACGCCCGGCGCACGAGCCCCCCGCCTTCGGGCCATGAGCGCCTACGAGGAGCACGCCACCGACCTGCGCCTGACCGGGGTGTCCACCTCCACCCACCCCCTGGCCTTCCTGCGCCCCCTGCTGCAGGCCGACGGCGTCCTGACCGCCGAGGCGCTCACCCGCGGCGGTGCCAGCCTGCACGGCGAGCGGGTGCGGGCGGCGGGGGTCATCACGCACCGTCAACGCCCCCACACCGCCGCAGGCACCATCTTCCTCAACATCGAGGACGAGACCGGTCTGCTCAACATCATCTGCAGCGCCGGCATGTGGAGGAGATACCGCGGCACCGGCCGCAGGGCGGTAGCCGTCGTCGTCACCGGCACCGTCGAGAGCGCCGACGCAGTCACCGCTGTGCGTGCTGACCGCCTTGAGGCCCTTCACGGTGTGCCCGCCACCGCGAGCCGGGACTGGGCCTGAGCCAGCGAGGTAGCTGGGCTCCGTGCCGTCGAACTCCTCGGTTTGCGTCCGAACTCCCTGGGAGATCCCCGTACTTTCGAGCGCAAACCGAGGAGTTCGAGGGGAGGTGGGGGCAGGAGCTAGCGCGGCGCCTGGAACCGGGGTAGCTCGCCCTCCATGGGCGCGTCCTTCGTGTGCAGCACCGAGTACACCGACCACGCCACGCTCACCACCGGCACCGCGACGATCGCCCCCAGCAGGCTGGCCGCGTAGGTACCCACGGCCACCGCGATGATGACGACCACCGGGTGCAGCGACACCTGACGTCCCATGATGAGCGGCTGAAGGATGTGCCCCTCGATCTGGCCTATCCCCGCCACGCCCAGGCCCACGACGATCGCCATGACGAGCCCCTTGGCGGCCAGGGCCACCACCATCGCCACGATCATGGCTGCCGGGGCGCCCACGATGGGGATGAAGGCCCCGATGAACACGAGCACCGCCAGGGGGGCAGCCAGCGGGATGCCGATGACCTGCAGGAAGGCTCCGGCCATCATCGCGTCCGTCAGCGCCACGATCATCGTGCCGCGGGCGTAGCCGGCGAAGGTGTACCAGCCCGCCCCGGCCGCCCGGTGCACCCGCGGGCGCATCGCCGTCGGCAGCTCATTGAGGAACCAGCGCCACATCCGCCCGCCCGAGGCCAGGAAGAAGATCGTGCAGAACAGGGCCAGGGCAAGGACCGTGAACACCTCCACGACCGTGCCCGCGTTCGACAGGACCTCGCTGGCCAGCGTCGGCGCGTTCGACTCGACGTAGCGCTGACCCTTCTCGAGCCAGGAGTAGAACTGGCTGACGAGCTCCTGCTGGGTCAGGTGCAGGGGTAGCGGACCGTTCTCCAGGAAGTCGAGGATCGTCGTGACACCGCTGGAGAACTGGCGGGCCAGGGAGGACCACTGGTTGGTCACCGAGGTGACGACGTAGGTGACCAACCCCGCGACGACGCCGAGCGTGCCCAGCAGGGCCAGGAAGGTCGCCGGGTAGCGCGGCATGAGCCGACCCAGCAGGTCCACGACCGGCTCGAGCAGCGAGGTGACGACCAGCGCGATGAAGATGCCGATGAAGACCGGCACGATCTGCGCGGTCGCGAACACCGCGAGGCTGACGACGATGAGGATGCCCAGCAGGAGCCAGGCGCCGATCCCGCCGCGCACGAGCCAGGAGGGCAGCGACTCCAGCGGAGGTGTGCGGGGCGGCTCCTGTCCGGGCTCCTCGACGGGGGCGGCAGAAGCGGGCTGCGGCTGGGCGACGGCGATGGGTGCCGGGGCGATGACGGTGCCCGGCTCGAGCCGCAGCACGACCCTGCGGCGCTCCTCACGACGCCGCTCTGCCCTTTCGACCTGGGCCCTGAGGAGGTGCTGAGCGCGACGGATGACACGAGGCGCGCCACCGCCCGGGCGCGCCGAGGACGTGGCGGAGCCGGCGCGGGGCCGCGGCGGCACCCGCGTGGGGACCGGGGCATCGTCCGGGCCTGTCTCCACAGAGGAGCTGTCGGCCACGTCCCGGGGGCCGGCTCCGTCCTGGTGGGGGCCAGCTCCGGCCTGGGGACTGGTTTCCTCCTGGGGACCGGCACTCACGGGCGGTCCTCCGGGCCGGGCTCGCCCAGGGGCAGGCCGGTCAACCGGGCGAGCAGACGGCGCAGCTGTGCGGGGGAGCCCACCAGCCACTCGGCGCCCGCCAGCTCCTCGGCGCCACCGTAGCCCCACAGGACACCGACGCACTCGACGCCCGCCTCGTGGGCACCCTGGACGTCATGCACTCGGTCGCCCACGTGCACCAGGCGTGAGGTGTCAGCCCCCGCCTGCTCCAAGCGCCGACGCGCTTGGGCGATGACCTCCGCCTTGCGGCCGCCCCGGTCCGACGGGTCCGCGCCGGCCACGGCGGTGAGCCGGCGGGCGAGGCCGTTGCGCTCAAGGATGCGCAGCGCGATGTCCTCACGCTTGGAGGTCGCCAGGCAGGTGGGCACTCCCGCTGCGGCGAGGGCGTCGAGCAGCTCGGGCACGCCGTCGTAGACCGGGGCCTCGTGCATGTGCTCGGTGTAGTGGGAGCGGTAGACGCGCACCGCCTCGTCCACGGCCTGCCCCTCCAGCCCGAGGTGCTGGCTGAAGCCCTCGTGCAGGGGCGGGCCGATGAGCACGCCCAGCTCCTCACGGCTGCGTGCGGGCAGCCCCAGCTGCGCCAGCGTGTGGGAGAAGGAGTCGAGGATCGTGGGGCCGGAGTCGATAAGGGCGCCGTCCAGGTCCAGCAGGACGGCCGTGACCGGCGTCTCCAGGAGCCCGGGTGGGGTCAGGGTGTCCACGCGCGTCTCCTCCTGAGTGAGGCTCGGATACGGGTCACAGACTACTAGGGTGGCACCGGGCCCCTGGCCACCTGAGGCCGGGAGCGAGGCCCAGCACCCGACGACAAGGAAGCACCGTGGCGCACACGACCGTGTCCCTTCCCCGCACCGCCGCCCTCACCGCCGGACGCGGGGGCCAGCCCCGCCTCCTCATCGACGCCCCCGCCGGATACGCCGAGATCTACCTCCACGGCGCCCACCTGGCCTCCTGGCGCCCGCGCCGGGGCGGCGAGGTCCTCTTCCTGTCCCGTGATGCCGTCTTCGACGGGTTCCACCCGATCCGTGGCGGGGTGCCCCTGTGCGCCCCCTGGTTCGCCACCGGCCCCCACGAGGACAAGCAGCCCAAGCACGGGACGGTCCGTGTGGCCCGGTGGCGGCTGCGCAGCGTCACCTCCCGGTGTGACGGCGGCGTCAACGCCCTGCTCGGCCTGGAGGCGGACGGCCTCAGCTGGCTCTACGAGGTCGGTGTGGGTGAGGAGCTGGCCCTGTCGCTGTCGGTGCGCAACCTGGACGGCGTGCCGAGAACCGTCGAGATGGCGCTGCACACCTATCTCAGCGTCGGTGACGTCACCGCTGTCACCATCGACGGGCTCGAGGAGCGCGCCTTCTGGACGCGTGCCGAGGGGGCGGGCCAGCGCCTGCCCGGTGCGGTGGTCCTGCGGGGGCTGACGGACCGCGTCTACGACGTGCCCGCCACGGACCACACGATCACGGTCAATGACCCGGCCAAGGGCCGCCGGGTGCGTGTCACCGGCCAGGGCACGCCCAACGCCGTCGTCTGGAACCCCGGGAGCGAGGACGCCAGGGCCATGGCGGACCTCGCCGACGACGAGTGGCCCACCTTCGTGTGCGTGGAGAACGCGGTCGTCAGGGACAACGAGGTCGTGCTCGCCCCCGGCCAGACCTTGTCGGTGGGCACGCGCGTGATCGTCGAGCCGCTGGTCTGAGGCGCCCTGGCGCGGTGCCCTGCGGCCGAGGTCCTTGTGACGCACCGCACCGCGAACCGATTTGCCCGCCTCGCCGGGGACCGTGCTAAGTTTCTCTCCGTCGCCAGCGGGGCCGAGTCCCCCGAAAGGTGGCAGTGACAATGTCCGAGTGGCGGAATAGGTAGACGCGCTAGCTTGAGGTGCTAGTGCCTTATTAAACGGGCGTGGGGGTTCAAGTCCCCCCTCGGACACCCGGTGAGAAGGCCCCGACCAGCAGGTCGGGGCCTTCGTCGTGCGCGGCGCTACCCTCGGCTCATGCAGCCCTTCGAGATCCGTGTCCCGGCCGCCACGCACGACGGCAACGCCCTGCCCGCGCTCCTGCTGAGCACCCCCACCGCCGCCGACGTGGACCGCGTCACCGAGATCTGCCAGGACCCCGCCATCGCGGCCTGGACCACTGTCCCCTCGCCCTACCGGCGCGAGGACGCCGTCGCCTTCATCGAGCAGGTGGTCGAGCCGGGCTGGGACACGGGTACCGACGCCACCCTCGCCGTGCGCGAGCTGCACGGCGAGGAGAGCGTGCTCGTGGGCATGGTGGACGTCAGGCGCGACTCCAGCGGCCGTGGCGAGGTCGGCTACTGGCTCGACGCCCAGGCGCGCGGACGTGGCACGATCCTGCGTGCGCTGCGGGCCCTGACTGACGTCGTCCTCGACCCCATCGGCCCCTTCCCGGTCAAGGCCCTGGGCTGGGCCTGCCTCATCCACGACGGCATGCCCAACTGGGCCTCCTGGCGGGTGGCCTGGCGCCTCGGCTTCGTCTCCGACGGGCGCACGCGCGCCGCCCTGGCACGGGGCGGCGAGCTCGTGGACGCCCTGCGCGCCACCCTGCTGCCCACCGACCCGCGCGAGCCCCAGGCCCCCTGGGACGGCCCGGAGCCGGCGTCGGCCGAGCCCACCGGCCGGGGGCACGGCTCGGCCAACACCAAGGGCGATGCCACACCTCTCGTCGCCCAGGACGGCGTGGGGCGGCGCGAGGGCGACGACCCCGAGGCGCTCGTGCGCCGCTTCCACCGGGTCTACGGGCTGCCGATCCGCACGGACGGGCCGAGCCTGGAGCGGGCGAGCCTGGGCATGCGCATGAGTCTCATCGCCGAGGAGTTCGCCGAGCTCACCGGCGCGGTCTACGGTGAGGCCGCCCGCAACGAGGTCGAGCGGGCCTACGAGCGGGCCGTGGCCGCCGACGACGGCACCCGCGACACCGTTGAGGCGGCCGACGCCCTGGCGGACCTCGTCTACGTCATCTACGGCATGGCCCTGGAGACCGGCATCGACCTGGCGGCCGTGCTCACCGAGGTCCAGCGCTCGAACATGTCCAAGCTCGGTGAGGACGGCAGGCCGATCTACCGCGAGGACGGCAAGGTGCTCAAGGGCCCTCGCTTCTTCCGGCCCGACGTCGCCGGGGTGCTCGGCCTGGGGGACTGAGCCTCCTAGAGCCCGCGCGCCGCCACCCCGGGACACTGTCTAGGAATAAGGTCCCGGCTACACTGTGGCCCGGACCGGCCCCGCCCGCACGTGCCGCGTGCGCGCCACCAGGACCACGATCTCAGCCCAGGACTGGAAGGAACACCATGGTTCGCGTCACCATCGTCGGAGGCGGATACGGCGGCATCACCGTCGCGAAGGCCCTCGACGACGTCGCCGAGGTCACCCTCGTCGAGCAGAAGGACACCTTCGTCAACCACGCCGCCGCCCTGCGCGCAGCCGTGGACCGCGAGTGGGCCGAGAAGATCTTCATGCCCTACGACCGGCTGCTCACCCGCGGCCGCGTCGTCCACGGCACCGCCCTGGCCGTCAAGGGCACCACCGTCGAGGTCTCCGGCGGCGTCGGCCCCATCGAGGCCGACCACCTCGTCCTGGCCACTGGCACCGTCTACCCCTTCCCGGCCAAGCACCTGGAGTCCTCCAGCGTCGTCGCCAAGGCCCGCATCGAGCGCATGCACACCAACCTCGAGCAGGCCGGCCGCGTCCTCGTCGTCGGCGGCGGCGACGTCGGCATCGAGCTCGTCGGCGAGATCACCTCGGCCTTCCCCGAGGTCGAGGTCATCCTGCTCGAGGCCGCCGAGGACATCCTCGCCACCAAGGACTACAAGCCCGAGCTGCGCCAGGCCATCCGCTTCCAGCTCGAGCAGCGCGGCGTGGAGGTCATCACCGGCCAGACGCTCGCCGCCCTTCCACCGGTGGACCCCGGCGTGCTCTCGCCCTTCCGCGTGCCCACCACCGGGGGGCGTCGTCTCGAGGCGGACATGTGGTTCCGCGCCTGGGGCTCGTCCGCCGCCACGGGCTTCCTCGGGGACGACTACGACGACATCCGCCACTACAACGGCACGATCCGCGTGGACGACCACCTGCGGGTCGTGGACCACCCGGGCGTGTGGGCCGTCGGTGACATCACCGACGTGCGCGAGTCCAAGCGGGCCGACTCCGCCCGCGCCCACGCCCAGGTGGTGGCCGCCAACATCCGCTCCCTCATCGCCGGCGGCAAGGCCACGGCCACCTACCAGCCCCGCCCCGAGCTCGTCGTGCTGCCACTGGGCCCTGACGGCGGCGCCTCCCAGATCCTGCGCGACGGCGTGCGCGTGGTCGTCGGCCCCGAGGAGACCACCCGGGTCAAGGGGGAGGACCTGTTCCTGGGCTACATCGCCAAGGAGCTCGGGATCGAGGAGTGAGCCCGCTGGGCGCGCCGGGCACCGCGCGGGCGCCCAGCCCCGTTGTGGACGCGCGCGGCGCTCGTGCCGGTATTGTGACGGCATGACGAATGACCCGCGGTCCGCGCTCAACCGACTCATCGCCGCCTTCGAGGCGCACCTGGACGCCGCAGCCGCGGGCGATGAGCTCTCACCCGCGGTCGTCGCCGCGGAGAGCGCCCTCCAGGACGCCTTCTTCACCTACGACGACGCTCTCTTCACCGCCCACGGCATCGAGCTGCCCTTCGACATCGTTGACTCCGACGACGAGGACGATGACTACGACGACGCCGACTATGACGACGAGGACTACGAGGACGACGACGAGGACTGAGTCCACGCTCCTGTCCTGACCTGGGGGGCCCGCACCACCGGTGCGGGCCCCCCAGCCGTCACCGCGGTGGGCAGCCCCGCCGCAGGGCGCGGTCTGGCGGGGTCAGGCCGGCAGGGCGGTGACGTCGTCGAGCGCGCGCCGGATCTGCGTGGGAAGGACGAGGTCGTCGGCTGCCAGGACCCCTTGGAGCTGTGCGGGCGTGCGGGCGCCGACGACGGTCGAGGCCAGGCCCGGGGCCTCACGTGCCCAGGCGAGCGCCACCTCCACGGGCTTGCGGTCAAGTCCCGCGGCCGCCGTCGCCACGGCCTCAACGACGCCCTCGTGACCGGGATGGAGGTACGGGGCCACGTAGGAGCGCAGGTGCGGTGAGGCCCCGCGCGAGTCCGCCGGCACCGTCGCCCGGTACTTGCCGGACAGGACCCCGCGCCCCAGCGGGGCGTAGCCGATGACGCCGAAGCCCAGGGCCTGGGCAGCGGGCAGCAGCTCGCGCTCGGCACCGCGTGCCAGCAGGGAGTGCTCGACCTCCACCGCGGCCATGCCGGGACCCGCGTGCTCACGCAGCAGGTCGGCCGCGTGCACGCTGGCCCAGGCGGGGTGGTTGGACAGGCCCACGTAGCGGGTGCGGCCCGAGTCCACGGCCTGACGCAGCGCGTGCGCCGTCTCCTCCATCGGGGTGGTGGGGTCGGCGACCTGGACGAGCCACAGGTCGAGGTGGTCCGTGCCCAGCCGGCGCAGGGAGGCGTCGAGCGTGTCCAGCAGGGTGCCGCGCGAGGCGTCCGCGGCCGCAGGCCGCTCCCCGGTGCGCCACGTGCGCACGCCCGCCTTCGAGACGAGCACGACCTCCTGGCGCTCGACGTGCTCGCGCAGCAGCGAGCCGATGACCTCCTCACTCAGGCCCTCGCAGTAGGAGGCAGCGGTGTCCAGGAGCGTGCCGCCGGCGTCGAGGAACACGTCGAGCTGGTCACGGGCCTCGATCTCATCGGTGTCCCGGCCCCAGGTCATCGTTCCCAGGCCGACCGACGAGACCCTCAGGCCGGTACGGCCCAGTCTGCGATGCTCCATGGGCCCACCGTAGGCGAGCGGTGGCGCACCCCGGCAGATCAGGCGGCTGGGCGGCGTGCCGTGAGCAGCCGTGCCACCCCCTCCTCGGGCAGCGGCGGTGGCGTGCCCCCGAAGAGCGGGCACGAGGGCTGGAAGGCGCACCAGTCGCACAGGCGCGAGCGCTGCGGGGCGAATTCGCCCCGGCGGGCGCAGTCCTCCACCTCGTCCCAGATGTGCTCCAGGCGTACCTGCACCGACTCCAGCGCGCTGGCACGGGGGTCGTGGGTGAGGGTCCGCCCGTCGCGCAGGTACAGCAGCTGGAGGCGCCGGGGCGCCTGGCCGCGCAGCCGGAGCAGCACGAGGGCGTAGAAGCGCATCTGGAACAGCGCCTCCTCCTGGAAGCGTGGTGCGGGGGAGCGGCCCGTCTTGTAGTCGACCACGCGCATGGCCCCGTCAGGGGCGATGTCCAGACGGTCGACGAAGCCGCGCAGCAGCAGGCCCCCCTGGGTCTCCACCTCGACGAAGAGCTCGCGCTCGGCGGGCTCCAGGCGCATCGGGTTCTCCATCGTGAAGTAGGAGCGCAGGAGCTCGCGCGCCTCCTCCAGCCACGAGTCGACCTGCTCGGAGGAGGCGAAGAGGTCCATGACCTGCGGGTTGCGCTCCTGGTGGAAGCGCCACTGGGAGGGAAGCATGTCCGTGGCCGCCTGCGGGACGCGCTCACGGGCGGGCAGGTCGTAGAGGCGCTCCAGGACGGCGTGCACGAGCGTGCCCTTGTGGGTGGCCAGGGAACCGGGCTCGGGCAGGCGGTCCACCGTGCGCAGGCGGAACATGAGCGGGCACTGCAGGAAGTCCTTCGCCCGCGAGGGCGACAGGGCCGTGCGCCGCGCGCCTGAGGACCGGGGGCCGTGGCCGCCGGGGCCGGTGGGCCGTGGCCTGTCACTCGTCGTCTCACGCGTCGTGCTCACCAGGCGAACCTATCCCGGCGGGGCGGCGCGGCTGCCCAGCCCGGGCGTGCGTGGCCTCACGGTGCGGTGCTGTGGAGCCCTGCTCGCCACCTGGTCCCGGCCCCGCAGCGAGGAAGCGGGCGGGCGCAGAGGGCCGGAGCCCTGGCCCCGCTAGGCTCCACGCCATGACACCGACGCAGCGACCCTCACGAGCCGGCGCCCAGGGATGGGTGCTTGGCACGATCGGCGGTGCCCCCGTCGTCGTCGCCCCCACCTCCCTGCTGCTGGGCCTTGTCCTGGCCGGCACCTGGCTGCCGCTGGTGCGCGACAGCCTCGGCGTGCTCGGCTGGGGCACGGTCACCGGCGTCCTGGTGCTGACCGTCGCCGGCGTCGCTGCGAGCATCCTGCTCCACGAGCTCGCCCACGGGCTGACCGGCACCCTCCTGGGCCGCAGACCCGTCCTCTACCAGCTGCACCTGTGGGGCGGGCGCACGACCTTCGGCCCGGCCACCGACTGGCGCCCCTGGAAGGACACGCTGACCTGCCTGGCGGGACCGGCCACCAACCTCGCGCTGTGGGCGCTGCTCGGCTGGGCCTACCGCAGCCTCGACCTGCCCCTGGGGATCTCCTTCACCCTGTGGGCCCTGACCTGGATCAACCTGGCCCTGGCCGTCTTCAACGCCCTGCCGGGACTGCCTCTCGACGGCGGGTACGCGCTGGCGGCGCTCGTGGAGCAGCTGAGCGGGCGCCGCCGCCTGGGGCTCCAGGTCGCCGCCTGGGGAGGGCTCGGCGTCGTCGTCCTCATTGCCTGGCACTGGGTGGTGCGCCCCCTCGTCCTGCTGCACAGCCAGCCCGAGGTCTTCCACCTCATGATCGTCGTGCTCGTCGCGTGGCCCATCGCCTCGACGTGCTGGAGGGTCCTGGGCCTGGGAGGCTCCAGCCGGGCCGCGGCCCGCCTCGACCTGCGCGGGCTGATCCAGCCTGTCGCCACCGTCAGCGCCCAGGCACCTGTGAGCCACGTGCGCGGCCTGCTGTCAGACGGCGCCCGGCTCGTGCTCGTGTCCGACTCATCCCGCCTGCTCGGAACGGTGGACGCCGTCGGCCTCGACGAGCTCGGTGCCATCGACGAGGACGCAGCCACCGCCGCCCAGGTGTGCACCGCCCTGCCCGCGCGAGCCGTCACCAGCGAGGTGGCGGGGCAGAGGGCCGCGGCCGCGCTCAAGGCCGCCCGCACCGTCTCACGCTGGCTGCTCGTGGTCGAGGGCCCCAGGGTGCTCGGGGCGGTGCCCACCGGGGCCCGGTGAGCGCTCCGGCGCTGCACCGGCGCTCCCTCACCCGTGCCCTGAGGACTGAGACCGTCGCCGTCGCGCACGCCAGCGCGGCCGGGAGCGTCAGCGGGCCCCTCAGCGCGCGGAGGCCGGGTGGGCCATGCGCATGTAGACGCCGCCCTCGGCGAGCTCGTCAAGCATCTGAGCCAGGCGCCTGTAGCGCGTCCCGGGCCTTCGCGCCCGGGCGATCCACGCGAGGTAGTCATTGCGCTGGTAAGCAGGACGCGCGTCATAGGCCTCACGCAGGCCACGCTCCTCGAGACGGGCGGCGACGTCGTCGGGCATCGGCTGGACCGGGCGTGTGAGTGCCACGCGCGCCTCCTGCGGGACTGGGCTCCGGGGGACCTGGCAGAGCCTATCGGGCACTGCGCCAGGGCACGCCCGGACCGGGGCCGGCACCGCCGTGGACAGCACAGCGGGACCCAGGTCCCCCTCACTACACTGCCCCACGATGAGTGAAGAGCAGCAGGCCGTCCACGTGGCGCCGCACCCCGCCCACGACCCCGCCCAGGACACCGTGGCCGTCCCCACGGCACCCGCGCGCTACGACGAGCAGGACCCCCGCGTGCCCAAGCAGGCCATGCCCACGCTGCCCCCACGCATGCTCACTCAGGAGGTCCTGGGGCAGGCCGGACGGCGTGGTCCCTTCCGCTACGGCGAGCGCGTCCAGGTCACCGACGTCAAGGGCTCCAAGCACACCTTCCAGCTCGATCCGCGCGGCTACTTCCAGTCCGCTCGGGGCTCCTTCCACCACCGCGACGTCGTCGGCCTCGACGAGGGCACCGTCCTGACCACCGCCTCCGGCCACGAGCTCCTGCTCCTGCGCCCCCTGCTGGCCGACTACGTCCTGTCCATGCCCCGCGGCGCCCAGGTCGTCTACGCCAAGGACTCCGGCCAGGTCATCGCGCTGGGCGACATCTTCCCTGGCGCCCGCGTGCTCGAGGCCGGCGTCGGCTCCGGTGCCCTGACGATGAACCTGCTGTCCGCCATCGGGGAGGGCGGGCACCTGCTGTCCATCGAGCGGCGCACGGACTTCGCCACGATCGCCGCCTCCAACGTTGACTCCTGGTTCGGGCGCCACCACCCCGCCTGGGAGCTGCGCACCGGCGACTTCGCCGAGGTCACCGCCGCCCGCGTCGCGGACGCCAGCGTTGACCGCGTCGTCCTGGACATGCTCGCCCCCTGGGAGAACATCGCCGAGAGCGCCCGTGTGCTGGTGCCGGGAGGAGTCTTCCTCGCCTACGTCGCCACCACCACCCAGCTCTCACGCACCGTTGAGGCGCTGCGTCACTCGGCGCTGTTCACCGAGCCCGCCTCCTGGGAGTCGATGGTACGCACCTGGAACGTGGACGGCCTGTCCGTGCGCCCTGACCACACGATGGTCGCGCACACGGGCTTCCTGCTCACCGCCCGGCGCCTGGCCGCCGGCTCCGCACCCCTGACCCGCAAGCGCCCGCCCGCGCGCGGCGCCTACGACGAGGGCGGCTACTGGCTGCCCGAGGACGTCAAGGAGCGTACGAGCACGGACCGCAAGGTCCGCCGCGTCCTGCGAGACTGCATTGCCAAGCAGCCCCTGGACGCCACAAGTGTCCTCAGCGGCACCGGCGACAAGGAGGCCGACGGCGATGCCTGAGCCCCAGCAGCACCCGGCCGGGCCCCAGCGGCCCCGGACCCCCGCCCCGCAGCGCCCTGGCGCGGCCTCGCCCTCCTTCACCTCGTACCAGCTGCGCGAGGCCCGGGCCGAGTCCGTGAGCCTCGCGGCCAAGAACGAGCGGCTGGTCGCGGCCCTGCGGGCGGCGCGCGAGCAGATCACTGACCTGGCCACCCAGCTCGACGCCGTCACCCTGCCGCCGGTCACCCTCGCCCTGCTCACCGGCCTGCCGCAGGCCGGCGCGGCCCGTCATACGCCGGCGCCTGTGCCGGTCGGCCAGGAGGCCGACGCCTGCCACCCCTGCGCCGGGCCAGGCCCGGTGCCCCTCGAGCGTCCCGCCGAGGTGGAGGTCGCCCTCGGCGGGCGCACCATGCGCCTGGGTCTTCACCCCGGCGTCGAGGCCAGTCGGCTCAGCGTCGGCCAGCTCGTCGCCGTCAACGACCAGATGCTCGTCGTAGACGCCCTGCCCGCACCGGACACCGGTGAGGCCGTCACCCTCGACGAGGTCCTGGCCCCCGGGCGCGCGGGCGCACGCGCCCTCGTGACCACCGGCTCCGGCGCCACCCGTGTGCTCACCCTCGCCGGCCACCTCGACCCCGCGGCCCTCCAGCCGGGGGACACGCTCGCGGCGGACCTGCGGGCCGACGTCGCCACCGGGTGTGTTGAGCGCACGAGCGTCGAGCAGCTCGTCGTCGCCGAGACGCCGGACGTCTCGTGGGAGGACATCGGTGGACTCGGCCCCCAGATCGAGGAGATCCGCGACGCCCTCGAGCTGCCCTTCCGCCACCCCGGGCTCTACCGCTCCTACGGGCTGCGCGCCCCCAAGGGCGTGCTCCTGTACGGCCCTCCCGGCTGCGGCAAGACCCTCATCGCCAAGGCTGTGGCCACCTCCCTGGCCGGTACCGCCGGCGGCTCGGCCACGGGACGGTCGGCAGCCTTCCTCAACATCAAGGGCCCCGAGCTGCTGAGCAAGTTCGTCGGAGAGACCGAGCGGCAGATCCGCGCGATCTTCGAGCAGGCCCGCAAGGTCGCCGCCGAGGACCGTCCCGTCGTCATCTTCTTTGACGAGATGGAGGCCCTGTTCCGCACGCGTGGCACGGGGGTGTCCTCCGACGTCGAGACGATGATCGTCCCCCAGGTGCTCGCCGAGATCGACGGGGTGGAGTCCCTGCGCAACGTCGTCATCATCGGCGCCTCGAACCGTGAGGACATGATCGACCCCGCCATCCTGCGCCCGGGCCGCCTGGACGTGAAGATCCGCATCGACCGGCCCGACGCCGACAGCGCCCTGGAGATCATGGCCCGGCACCTGACCGCCGACCTGCCGCTGGACCCCGCCGAGCTCGCCGCCCACGACGGCGACGCCGGGGCCACCGCCCGGGACATGTGCCGGGCAGCCGTTGAGGCGCTGTACGCGCGCACGCCCGCCAACGCGGTGCTGGAGATCACCTACGCCTCCGGCGCCACCGCCCCTCTGTACCTGGCTGACCTCGCCAGCGGCGCCATGCTCGCCGCCGTCGTCCGCCGGGCCAAGACCAGGGCCGTCAAGGACGAGCTGGCCGGGGGCGCCGGAGGCCTGAGCACCGCGGCGCTGCTGGAGGCGGTCGCCACCGAGGCCCGGCAGAACGAGGAGATCACCGGGGCCACGAGCCCCGAGGGGTGGGCTCGCGTCGTCGGGCACCGTGGTGAGGCCATCCGTGCCGTGCGGCGTCTGGGGCGCCAGGCGGCTGGACGCAAGGAGCGGGCGTGAGCAGCCCGGGGACCGCGGCGCAGTCCGGGACCCGGCCGCAGGAGGAGGCGTGCTCTGGCGCGCTCCCGGTGGTGAGCGAGCCCGTCCACCGCGCCTGCGGCCTCGAGACAGAGTTCGGGGTGCTGCATCCGGCAGACCCCTACGCCAACGCCGTGGCCATGTCCGCCGGTGTCGTCGCCGCCTACGCAGCCCTCTCGCGCCCGGGCCTGGTGGGCGCCGACGGCGCGCCGGCTCCGGCCGTGCGCTGGGACTACGAGGGAGAGGACCCGCTGGCGGACCTGCGCGGAGGCCGCCTCGAGCGCGCCGGCGCCCACCCCTCGATGCTCACCGACGACCCTACCCGTCCGGCGCCCAGCGGCCCCGGCAGCCTGGAGGACCTCCCCGCAGCCCCCTGGGGCGCCCGGCCGCGCCCCAGCGAGGCCGAGGCGGCCCTGCCACGCGCCACGACGGCGGTCCTGGCCAACGGCGCGCGCCTGTACGTTGACCACGCCCACCCCGAGTACTCCTCCCCGGAGGTCCTCACCCCCCTCGACGCCCTCACATGGGACCGGGCCGGAGAGGTCATCGCCCGGTGCGCCATGACCGCCCTGCGCCAGGGCGCCGACGGCGCGCCGGCCCAGGAGGTCGTGCTCTACAAGAACAACGTCGATGGCAAGGGCGCCGCCTACGGCTCCCACGAGAGCTACCTCGTGCGCCGCGACCTGCCCTTCGACCTGCTTGCCGCCGCCCTCACCCCCTTCCTCGTCACGCGTCCCGTCATCGCGGGCGCAGGGCGTGTGGGCATCGGCCAGCACTCTGAGCGCGCTGGCTTCCAGATCAGCCAGAGGGCTGACTACGTGCAGACCGACGTCGGCCTGCAGACGACCTTCAACCGGCCCATCGTCAACACCCGTGACGAGCCGCACGCCGACGCCGCCCGCTGGCGCCGCCTGCACGTCATCAACGGCGACGCCAACCGTCTCGACGTGCCCGTGTACCTCAAGGTCGCCACCACGAGCCTGCTGCTGTGGTACCTCGAGCGGGCCCACGCCCGCGGCGAGGACCTCAGCACGCTCACCGGCCTGGCCGACCTGCGGCTCGTTGGCGACCCCGTCGAGGAGCACTGGGCGCTGTCACACGACACGAGCCTGACCCACGAGCTCGCCACCGCCTGCGGGCCCCTGAGCGCCCTGGCAGTCCAGCGGCGCTACCTCGGTCTCGTGCGCGCCGCCGTCGAGGACGAGGAGCAGGCGGGGACCATCACCGGGCCGGACACCCGCGCCGCCCTCGCCCTGTGGGAGGAGGTGCTCGACGGGCTCGAGGCCTACGCGGCCTGCCTGGGCACCCCCCAGGAGGCGGCTGCGACCGCCGCCGTGGCCCGCGACGTCGAGTGGGTCGCCAAGAAGCAGCTGTGCGAGGCGCTGCGCGCACGCACCGCCACCGGCTGGGACGACGCCCGCCTGGCTGCCCTCGACATCCAGTGGGCTGACCTGCGCGCCGGCAAGGGCGTCGCGGACAGGCTCATCGCCGCCGGCCGCACCCGGCGCCTGGTGACCGACGCTGAGGTTGAGCACGCCGCCGACACCCCGCCCTCGGGCACACGTGCCGCCGTGCGCGGCCGGGCAGTGGCCGGCACGGCCGAGGTCGTCGCCGCCTCCTGGACGAGCCTCGTGCTGGACGTGCCTGGCCGCCCGGGTCTGCTGCGCCTGGCGCTGCCGGAGGTCGTCTGCGACGAGGACCGCGCCCGGGAGCTGCTCGCCGTGCTGCGCGCGGCCGCGCGCCCCACCGACCACTGACCCTCGCCAGACCCGATTGGGCCCCGCACCACCACCGGAGGAAGACTGACCCTATGAGCCTCAACGAGCAGATCCAGCCCACCGGCGGTCCCACCGAGGACGCGGCCGACCCCAGCCCCGCCGTCGGCGGGCAGGTCCAGGTCACCGGCGTCGATGACATCCTCGACGAGATCGACGCTGTCCTGGAGACCAACGCCGCAGCCTTCGTCCAGGGCTTCGTCCAGAAGGGCGGCGAGTGACGTGACGGCCCCGGCGCGGCGCGTCATCGGCATCGAGACGGAGTACGGCATCACCTGCGCCTCCACCACAGGGGCAGTGCCGCCGCTGGACGCGGACCACGCCGCCCGCGAGCTCTTCGCACCCGTCGTCGCCCGGGGACGCTCCTCCAACGTCTTCACGCGCTCGGGGGCGCGCCTCTACCTCGACGTCGGCTCCCACCCCGAGTACGCCACCGCCGAGTGCGACCGCCTCGAGGACCTTCTCGCCCAGGACCGGGCCGGTGAGATCCTCATGGCGCGCCTGGCGCAGCAGGCCAACAACCGCCTGGCCGAGCAGGGCGTGCCCGGGCGCATCCACCTGCTCAAGAACAACCTCGACGCCCAGGGCAGCGGCTTCGGCTGCCACGAGAACTACCTTGTGCGCCGCCGCGGGGACTTCTGGAACGACGCCCGCACCCTCGTGGCCCACCTCGTCACCCGGCAGGTGCTCGTCGGGGCCGGGCACGTCATGCACGCCCCGGACGGCCGTGGGGCGCGCTTCGTCTTCTCCCAGCGCGCCGACCAGATGGAGGACGCCGTCTCCTCTGCCACCACCCGCTCGCGCCCCCTGATCAACACGCGCGACGAGCCTCACGCCGACGCCGAGCGCTACCGGCGCATGCACGTCATCGTCGGGGACTCCAACATCGCCCAGGGCTCCACGCTGCTCAAGGCCGGGCAGATGGACCTCCTGCTGTCCTACCTCGAGGAGGGGGGCAGCCTCGCGGACCTCCAGCTCGCCCAGCCCATGCGTGCCATCCGCGACACGTGCCATGACCTGACCGGCACCGTGCTCCTCGAGCTCGCGGACGGGCGCACCATCACCCCCCTGGACCTGCAGGAGGAGCACCTGGCCCGCGTGAGTGGGCATGTGGACGCCGCTGGTCTGTCACCGCTGCACCGCGACGTGCTGGACCTGTGGCAGCGGGGCCTGACAGCCGTGCGCCACGGGCGCTTCCAGGACGTGGCCACCGAGCTGGACTGGTCCGCCAAGCACCAGCTGCTCACTCGCTACGCGCAGCGCGCCGGAGCAAGCCTGGACGATCCGAGGGTCGCCCGCCTGGCACTGGCCTACCACGACGTGTCTGCCACCGACGGCCTTCGTCACCGTCTTGAGGCCGCCGGCCTGCTCAGGCGCTGGGTGGCCGAGCCGGCCTGTGAGGCCGCCACGCGGGTGCCTCCCGCCACCACGCGGGCCCACCTGCGGGGCACCGCCATCGGCCGGGCCGAGGACCTGCGCCTCGACCTCACCGCGGACTGGGTCAACCTCAGGCTGGACGACGGTCGCACGGCGCCGGTGGCTCTGCGTGACCCCTTCACCGCCGCCGACGCGCGGGTGGACGCCCTGCTGGGGACGATGGAGGACCTGGCCGCGGACCGCGACAGCCAGCTGCCCGCCGGCATCTGAGGGATGCGGCGCCAGGGATGCGGCCGGGGCATCTGACATACTCGGTGCCCTCATGAATGACGACGAGATGACCCCGGGCACGGCCGTGCCCCGTGACGCTGCGAGGCCCGTCGGGGATGCGCCGGTGCCTGCCGCGGCGGCGTCTGATGAGCCGCCCATGACCCGCAGGCGTCGGCGCGAGCTCGAGCGGGCCCGCGAGGCCGCGCTCGGGCGGGAGCAGCAGGTCGAGCGGGACCAGCAGGCCGCGCCGGAGCCGCAGGTGAGGGCCGACGCCGCTCCCTCAGTGGCCCAGGCCCCCGCCGTCGTGGCTGAGCCCCCCGCCGTCACCGGGGCGCAGCGCGCCATCGGTGCCACCCTCGGCCGCCCGCGCCCGCGCGGCAGGGCCGCCGTGGCGCTCGCTGTCCTCGCGGTCCTCGCCGTCGTTCTCATCCCCCTGGGCCTGGCCTACCGCGGCGGCACCCTCGCCGGCGACGCGGCTGCCGGCGCGGCGCAGTCCTCGCTGCCCACCGTCCGCTCCGACGCCCCCGTCACCGACGTGGTCGAGGTCGCCGGGCGGCTCGGCTCGACTCCCGTGCTCCGTCTGCTGGCCTCTGCCGCGCCGCCCTCCGGCGTCCTGACCGACGTCCTCCTCAAGGGCGAGGGCCGCACCGTCAGCAGTGGCGACGCGGTCCTGCTGTCCGTGTCGGTCTTCAACGGCTCCGACGGCGCCAACACCACCGGCACCGCGGCCGGGACCCGGCTCTACCGGGGCGTGCTGGACGCCGCCCAGGTCGGCCAGGTGCTGGCCACCGCGGTCGAGGGCACCACCGAGGGCACCCGCCTCGTGCTGCGCGCCCCCGCCGAGGCGGAGGACGGCAGCCTGAGCACCGAGATCACCGTCATCGACGTCCTGCGCACGAGCGCCGACGGGACCATCCGTGAGCCTCCTGCGGGCACCCCGCTCGCCGTCCTCAGCCCGGAGGGCATGATGTCGGTGTCCCTCGACGGGATCACGGCCCCCACCCGCCCCAGGGCCGCCGTGCTCATCGAGGGCGACGGGCCCCAGGTGTCCTCCACGGACACCGTTGTCGCCCGCTACCAGACGGTCTCGTGGAACGGTGCCGCCGTGCGCACGGACAGCTACGGCTGGCACGTGCTGCCCGGCACGATCCGGATGACGGACACCCTCACGGGCATCTCCTCGCTGCTTGTTGACGTCACGGTCGGCTCGCGCGTCGTGCTGTCCCTGCCGGCGGACCAGGCCCGTGGTGAGGAGCCGGTGGCCGTCGTCATCGACGTCCTCGCCGTCGTCTCCCAGGACGCGCTCACCGACGTCGGCGACAGCCCCAGCCCCACACCCAGCCCCGAGGTCGTGCGGGTGACTGCCTCGGCCACCGCCTCCTAGGGACGCAGGTCCGGTCCCTGGCCCGGGTCCTGGCCGTGGCGCACGGCGAGGTCTGGCCACCACGCCGGATCCTGCTGCCAGGCGAGGCGCTCGCGCACGTCCTGCGCCTGCCAGGCCTCGACGTCCCACGTGTAGCTGTCACGCGCGGCGATGCGCGCGCGCCGCAGCTCCTCGGGCGCCTCGACCAGCACCCGCACAACCGCGAGCGGCGCCAGGTCCTGCGCGGCCGCCGCGAGCGCCCCACAGCCCTCGACCACGAGGACGTCGCCTGACAGCGCCGGCAGGCGCAGCTGCTCTCCCGGGGCCATCCGGTCCCAGTCCCAGGTGGGCGCACACCCCTCGCCTCCGCGCGCCACGGCCGCCAGCAGCGCGGCGGTGCGTCGGACCCCGGTCGCCAGCCCCTGCCAGCCCGGAACGAGCAGGTCCGTTGACAGCAGCTGCGTGCCACGCCCCTGACGCTCCAGGCGGCGCCGCACACGGCCCGCCAGCTGCGTCTTGCCCGAGCCCGTCGCCCCGTCGATGACGACGAGTGCGCCCGCACCGGCCGGTGGGACCCGCGAGACGACGGCGGCCGGGGCCTGGGCCGGAGAAATGACGCGCCAGGCGGGCCGGCCGGGTGGAGCACCCGGGTGAGGGCCACCGGGGCTGGGGGGCGTGGGGCAGGGCAGGCCGGGCACGTCGGCAGGCTACCGTCGCCTGCGCGCTACCCTGGCCACGAGCCAAAGGCGCGCCCGCCGCACGGGCGCCGGTACCACGACAGGAGCACCCATGAGCGTCGCCGTGCGCGTCATCCCCTGCCTCGACGTCAAGGACGGCCGCGTCGTCAAGGGCGTCAACTTCCAGGGGCTGAGGGACGCCGGCGACCCCGTTGAGCTCGCCCGCCGCTACGACGAGCAGGGTGCCGACGAGATCACCTTCCTCGACGTCTCGGCCTCCAGCGAGAACAGGGCGACGATGCTCGACGTCGTCTCCGCCACCGCCGAGCAGGTCTTCGTCCCGCTGACCGTCGGTGGGGGAGTGCGCAGCGTCGAGGACGTCGCCACCCTCCTGGCCGCGGGCGCCGACAAGGTCGGGATCAACACGGCGGCCATCGCGCGTCCCGAGCTGCTGACCGAGGTCTCGCGGCGCTTCGGCGCCCAGGTCATCGTCCTGAGCGTGGACGCGCGCCGCTGCCCCGAGGGCGTGAGCACCCCCTCGGGCTACGAGGTCACCACCCACGGTGGCCGGAGCTCGACGGGCATCGACGCCGTCGAGTGGGCCGTGCGGGCCTGCGGGCTGGGCGCCGGGGAGATCCTCCTGAACTCCATGGACGCCGACGGCGTCACCGGCGGTTTCGACCTGCAGATGCTTGACGACGTCCGCCGCCGGGTGAGCGTGCCGCTCATCGCCTCCGGGGGAGCAGGACGCCCCGAGGACTTCGTCGCGGCCGCGGACCACGGTGCCGACGCCGTGCTGGCGGCCAGCGTCTTCCACTACGGCACCATGACCATCGGCGAGGCCAAGGCCGCCCTGCGGGCGGCCGGGCACCCCGTGCGCTGACGCCCCCACCGACACACCGACCCAGGAGACGCCCCGTGACCGACCCCGCCCCCACCGCCTGCGCCCCCGGGGGGCCGGCCCGCCTCAAGCGCGACGAGCACGGCCTTGTCGCCGCCATCATCCAGCAGCACGACACCCGCGAGGTCCTCATGCTCGGCTGGATGGACGACGAGGCCCTGCGCCGCACGCTCACCGAGGGCCGCGTGACCTTCTGGTCGCGCTCGCGCCAGGAGTACTGGCGCAAGGGTGACACCTCCGGCCACCACCAGTACGTCAAGGCGGTCAGCATCGACTGTGACGGCGACGCGCTTCTCGTCGAGGTGGACCAGGTCGGGGCCGCCTGCCACACGGGGGCACGCACGTGCTTCCTCGCCGGAGGCGACCTCGGGGCCGCCGTCGGCACGCGGCCCTGAGGCACCGCCCGGTGGCGGATTTGCCAGGCCGTGGCGCCACCGAGGACGATGGGGGCGCAGGACGTCGCCGTTTGCCGAGGAGGTGCACCGTGATCGACTTCCCCGCCCTCGCCGCCGCGGCCCGCGCCGCCGTCGCCGAGCGTGAGCGGCGCGTGCCCCTTGAGGCCCTGCGTGAGACCGCCCGCCAGGCCCCCAGCAGCGCTGACGCCGCCGGCGCCCTGCGGTCGCGGGGACGTGCCGTCTCTGTCGTCGCGGAGGTCAAGCGTGCCACCGCCAGCTTCGCCGACCTCAGCGGCGTCGGGGACGTCGCCGTGCTCGCTCGTTTCTACGAGGCCGGGGGCGCCGCCTGCGTCTCGGTGGTCACCGAGCCCACCCACGCCCACGGCGACCTCGCGGACCTCGACGCCGTGCGCCGGGCCGTGGACGTGCCCGTCATGGTCAACGACGTCGTCGTCACCCCTTACCAGGTGCACGAGGCGCGTGCCCACGGCGCTGACCTGCTCATGCTGGACGCCCGCCTGGAGGGCATCGTCCTGGAGTCGCTCATCGAGCGCACCCACTCGCTGGGCATGCTCGCCGTCGTCGAGGCCCACTCGCGCCGGGAGGCCCTGACGGCTGTCGAGGCCGGGGCCCGCGCGATCTTCGTCGATGCGCGCGACCCCGTCTCCCGGCAGGTGCACCGCTCACGCTTCGAGCAGGTCGCCGAGGTGCTGGCCTCCTCGGTCATCCGTATCGCCGGCGGCGGGGTGGCGGGCGCGCGCGACGTCATGACGTACGCGCGGGCCGGGGCCGACGTCGTGCTCGTGGGCGAGGCGCTCATCCGCTCCGCCGACCCCCAGCAGTTCGTCGCCGAGCTCGTCGCCGCCGGCTCCCACCCCTCCCTGCTCAACGCCGTTCACCGAGAGGCCCTGTGAGTGCACCCCATTGACGTCGCCGTCGCCCTGACGGCCTCCATCCCCAGCCCCTCGAGGAGCGTGTGGCACCTGGGAGCTGTCCCGCTGCGCGCCTACGCCCTGTGCATGCTCACCGGCATCTTCGTCGCCGCCTGGTGGACCCACCGGCGCTACCGGGCACGCGGCGGGGACGAGGACACGACCTACGACATCGCGCTGCTGGCCGTGCCGGTGGGCATCCTCGGCGCCCGGCTCTACCACGTGCTGTCCTCGCCGGACGCCTACCTTGGCGCGAACGGGGACCTGTCCCTCATCCCGCAGATCTGGCGCGGCGGCCTGGGCGTGTGGGGGGCCATCCCCGCGGGCACCGCCGTAGGGGCCTGGCTGCTGCACCGCCGTGGCCTGCGGCTGGCGCCCTTCGCGGACTGCGTGGCCCCTGCCTTCCTCGTGGCCCAGGCGATCGGCCGGCTCGGCAACTGGTTCAACCAGGAGCTCTTCGGGGCGCCGACGACGCTGCCCTGGGGGCTGCAGATCGACGACGCCCACCTGCCTGCCGGCTTCGCCTCCGGCACGCTGTTCCACCCGACCTTCCTGTACGAGGCGCTGTGGAACCTCGCGGGCGCCGCCTTCCTCGTGCGGCTGGAGCGGCGGTTGCGCCAGCGCGACGGCGCCGTGGGGGGACGTCTTATCTGGGCGTACCTCATGGTCTACTCCTCGGGCCGGGTGTGGATCGAGTACCTGCGCATCGACGAGGCCGAGCACGTGCTCGGGCTGCGCCTGAACGTGTGGACCTCGCTCGTCGTCGGGCTCATCGGGCTGGTCGGCTACGTCATCGCCTCGCGCCGGGTGCCCAGCGACGCCATCACCCGCCAGGGCACCGCCCAGGAGGCGGCTGGAGGCACCGCCCAGGAGGCGGAGTCCCCGTCCGCGTGACGAAGGTCCCAACGTCGAGGTGCTGCCCGCAGCACGTCGATTATGTCCGCCCGTTCCCGTAGGCTGAGAGCATGCGTAGAGCCAAGATCGTGTGCACCCTCGGCCCGGCCACTGAATCCCCGGAGCAGGTTCAGGCGCTGGTTGACGCGGGCATGAACGTCTGCCGTATCAACCGCTCCCACGGCCGTGCGGAGGACCAAGAGGTCCTTATCGCACGTGTGCGCGACGCCGCGCAGGCCTCCGGCCGGTCTATCGCCATCCTCGTCGACCTCCAGGGCCCCAAGATCCGTCTGGGCACCTTCGTCAACGACCAGAAGGTCATGCTCAACAAGGGCGACGAGTTCACGATCACCACCGAGGACGTCCTCGGCACGGTCAAGCGCTGCTCCACCACCTTCAAGGGCCTGCCCGGCGACTGCCGCCCGGGAGACCGCCTCCTCATCGACGACGGCAACGTCGCGGTGCGCGTGACCGCCGTCACCGACACCGACGTCGTCACCCGCGTCGAGGTCCCCGGCTACGTGTCCAACAACAAGGGCATCAACCTGCCCGGCGTCGCCGTGTCCGTGCCGGCCCTGAGCGACAAGGACCGCGAGGACCTGCGCTGGGCCCTGAAGATCGGCGCCGACCTCATCGCCCTGTCCTTCGTGCGCGACGCCAACGACATCGCGGACGTCCACGAGATCATGGACGAGGTCGGGGTGCGCATCCCCGTCATTGCCAAGATCGAGAAGCCGCAGGCCGTCACCAACCTCTTCGACATCGTCTCCGCCTTCGACGGCATCATGGTGGCCCGTGGTGACCTGGGCGTCGAGATGCCCCTCGAGGCTGTGCCGCTGGTCCAGAAGCGCGCCATCGAGCTCGCCCGCCGTCAGGCCAAGCCGGTCATCGTCGCCACCCAGGTGCTGGAGTCGATGATCCAGAACCCGCGCCCCACTCGCGCCGAGGCCTCCGACTGCGCCAACGCCATCCTCGACGGCGCTGACGCCGTCATGCTCTCCGGCGAGACGAGCGTGGGTGCCTACCCCATCGAGGCCGTGCGCACCATGGCCCGCATCATCGAGAACGTCGAGGAGAACGGCGGCGAGCGCATCGCCGGCCTCGGCTCCTACCCGCAGACCCGGGGCGGCGCCCTGACCCGCGCGGCGGCGGAGATGGGCGAGCAGCTCGACGCGACCTACCTCGTGACCTTCACCCAGTCCGGGGACACGGCGCGCCGTCTGTCCCGCCTGCGCTCTCCCATCCCGCTGCTGGCCTTCACCCCGCTGCGCACCACCCGCAACCAGCTGTCGGTGTCCTGGGGCGTGTCCACCTACGAGACCCCCGAGGTCCGCCACACCGACGAGATGGTGGCGCAGGTTGATGAGGTCCTCCAGGAGAAGGCGCTCGCGCAGCCGGGCGACCAGATCATCATCGTCGCCGGCATGCCGCCGGGCACGCCCGGCTCCACCAACTCCATCCGCGTGCACACCGTGGGAGAGACCGGCGACTACCGGATCTGAGACGGCCACGTGGCAAGGACCCCGTGCCGGCCTTCTGGGCCGGCACGGGGTCCTTGCCGTCGCGCCCCGCTGTCGGGGCGGAGGACGCAACGCAACGGTGCCCCCGGTGGGACTCGAACCCACAACCCTCCGATTTTGAGTCGGATGCCTCTGCCAGTTGGGCTACGGGGGCCCTGCCACGCGCTCGGCACAGGCGGACGGGCCGTCGCCCTGCACGCAGCGCGCCTGAGCATACTAAGGTTGCCCCGTGAGCAACGAGTCCGTGAGCGCCCCCGAGTCCACCACCAGACGTCGAGTCGTCGTCGCTGAGGACGAGACCCTCATCCGCCTGGACATCGTCGAGACCCTGACCGAGGCCGGCTACGAGGTCGTGTGGGAGGCCAGCGACGGCGAGGAGGCCGTGCGGCTCGTCGACGAGCTCGAGCCCGACCTGTGCGTCATGGACGTCAAGATGCCGGTCATGGACGGCATCACCGCGGCGGAGCGGATCCTCGACAAGCACGCCGTCGCCGTCGTCATGCTCACCGCCTTCTCCCAGACCGATCTCGTTGAGCGCGCGAGCGCCGCGGGTGCCATGGCCTACGTCGTCAAGCCCTTCACCCCCGCCGACCTCATCCCTGCGGTGGAGATCGCCGCCTGCCGCCACGAGGAGCTGCAGTCCCTGGAGAACGAGATCGCGGACCTCCAGGAGCGTTTCGAGACCCGCAAGCGCGTGGACCGCGCCAAGGGCCTGCTCATGGAGAAGATGGGCCAGACCGAGCCCGAGGCCTTCCGCTGGCTGCAGAAGACCTCCATGAACCGGCGCCTGACGATGCGCGAGGTGGCCGACGCCGTCATCGAGCAGGTCGGCGGCGGCAAGGACTGAGGGGCTCACGCCCCTGAGCGGCCGCGCACGGGCCGCCCGGGCCCTCAGCCCGCCTCGGTGTAGATACTGCGCAGCGTCCCCCGGGCGATGGCACGCCCCTCGTCGTCACTGACGCTCACCTCGTGCACCGCCGTGCGGCGCCCCTGGTGCACCACCACCGCCACGGCCGTGACGTGGCCCTCGCGCACCGGCCGCAGGTGCGTGACGTGCAGCTCCGCCCCCGCGGGCACCGTGCCCTGCGGCGCGCACTGGCAGGCCGCCACGGAGGCGGCCGTCTCGATGAGGGCCGCGCTGGCCCCGCCGTGAAGACTGCCCACCACCTGCGTGGCCCCGTGCACCGGCATCCGCAGGACCACCCGCTCTCGCCCCTGCTCGAGCACCTCCATCCCGAGGGCCGCCATGAGCGTGCCCTGCTCCCAGGGCTCCAGGCCCGACTGCACGGCGCCGGGCGCGCAGACCTGCGGCCGCGGGACGGGCAGACGGCGCGTGCCTCGCGCCGGGAGGTCCGCTGAGAGGCCGGCGCCTGCCGGTGGGGCGGCGGGGCAGGGGGCGGCGGGCAGGGCGTCCTCATCGCTCATGCCCGTAGGCTGGCACGGTGAGCACCGCCAAGACCACCCCGACCGCCGACGCCCCGAGCCCCGAGCCCGCTGGCAGGCTCCTGCTCATCGACGGCCACTCGATGGCCTTCCGCGCTTACTACGCGCTGCCGGTGGACTCCTTCACCACCTCCACCGGCCAGGCGACCAACGCGGTGCACGGCTTCACCTCCATGTTCCTGTCCCTCATGGAGAACGAGGCGCCCACCCACGTCGCCGTCGCCTTCGACCTGGCGGGCGGGACCTTCCGCACCCAGGAGTACAGCGCCTACAAGGCCACTCGCGACGCCGCCCCGGAGCCCTTCGTCGGCCAGGTCGAGCTCATCCAGGACGTGCTGGCCGCCATGGGCGTGCGCACCGTCACCGCCCCCGGCTACGAGGCCGACGACATCCTGGCCACGCTGGCCGCCCGCGCCCAGGAGCAGGGGATGCAGGTGCTTGTGTGCTCGGGCGACCGCGACTCCTTCCAGACCGTCACCCAGCGCTGCACCGTCCTGTACCCGGTCAAGGGTGTGTCCACCCTGCGCCGCATGACCCCTGAGGAGGTCGAGGCTCGTTACGGCGTGCCCCCGCAGCGCTACCCGCACGTGGCGGCCCTCGTGGGCGAGACGAGCGACAACCTGCCGGGAGTGCCCGGGGTGGGCCCCAAGACCGCCGCGAAGTGGGTCAACCTCTACGACGGCCTCGACGGCGTCATCGCCCACGCGGAGCAGATCACTGGCAAGGCAGGCCAGTCGCTGCGCGAGCACCTCGACGACGTCCTGCGCAACCGCAGGCTCAACCGCCTGCTGACGGACCTCGACCTGGGCATCGACCCGGCCGTGGACCTGGCCGTCGGCGGCGCGGACTCCACCGCGCTGGCCCGCGTCATGGAGTCCCTCGAGTTCCGCACCCTCGCCCAGCGGGCCCAGCGGGTCCTCACCTTCCATGACGCCGCCGTGCCAGGCGGCTGCGAGGAGGACACCCTTGCCGTCCCCGCCACCGACGTCCTGGGCCGTGACCTGCGGCCCGGCGAGGTCGGCCGCTGGATCCACCGCCACCTGGGTGACGCAGGGGTCCTGCTTGGTCTCGACGTCGTCGGCACGCTCCTGCCCGGGCAGGGCGACGCCCGTCTGCTCGCGGTCACCGACGGGCGCCGGGCCCTCGCCCTCGACCTGGCCGAGCTCAGTGCCGAGGACGAGGCCGAGCTGGCCGAGCTGCTGGCGGATCCGGACCACCCCAAGGTCGTCGCGGACGCCAAGGGGGTGTGGCACGCCCTGCGCGCACGCGGACTGCGCCTCGACGGGGTCGTCGCCGACCCCTCGCTGGCCGGCTACCTGTGCCGGCCCGAGCAGCGCGCCTACGACGTCGCCTCCCTCGCCCAGCGCTGGCTGGGCCTCGACCTCGACGCCATGGGCCGTCAGACACCGCCCGGGGCAGGTGAGGACCAGGCGGCCTTCGACCTTGAGTCGCTGGCCGCCGGCGCCGTCCCCACCGAGCTGGCGGCCTGCGCCCGCAGGGCCGGGGTCCTCCTGCCGCTGCAGCGCGCCCTGGAGGCGCAGATGGAGGCGAGGGGAGTCACGCGGCTCTACACGGACCTGGAGATGCCCGTCGCGGCCCGCCTGGCGCAGATGGAGGACGCGGGCATCGCCGTCGATGACGCGGTCCTGGCCGAGCGTGACAGGGAGCTCGGATCCCGTGTCACCCACGCGGCTCAGGCCGCCTACGAGGCTGCCGGGCACGAGGTCAACCTCTCCAGCCCCAAGCAGCTCCAGGCCGTGCTCTTCGACGAGCTCGCGATGCCGCGCACACGCCGTACCAAGACGGGCTACACGACCGACGCCGGCGCCCTGGCGGACCTGTACGCCAAGACCGGCCACCCCTTCCTCGAGCACCTGCTCGAGCACCGTGACGCCATCAAGCTGCGCCAGACCGTCGAGGGGCTGCGCAAGGCCGTCCTTCCCGACGGACGGGTCCACACAACCTTCCAGCAGACCGTCGCCGCCACCGGCCGCCTGTCCTCAACGGACCCCAACCTGCAGAACATACCGGCGCGCACCGAGGAGGGCATGCGCATCCGTGAGGCCTTCACCGTGGGGGAGGGCTACGAGTGCCTCCTCACCGCGGACTACTCCCAGATCGAGATGCGCATCATGGCGCACCTGTCCGGTGACGAGGCCCTGGTCGCGGCCTTCCGTTCCGGGGAGGACCTGCACCGCTACGTCGCCGCCCTCGTGCACGGCATTGACGTGGCGGAGGTCACCGCCCAGCAGCGCAGCCACGTCAAGGCCATGAGCTACGGCCTGGCCTACGGCCTGTCCACCTTCGGCCTGGCCAAGCAGCTGGGCATCTCCACCGCCGAGGCGACCGGGCTGCGTGAGGCCTACTTCGATCGTTTCGGCAAGGTGCGCGACTACCTTGAGGAGGTCGTCGAGCAGGCCCGGCGCGCCGGCTACACCGAGACCATGCTCGGCCGGCGCCGCTACCTGCCCGACCTGACGAGCGACAACCGCCAGCGCCGTGAGATGGCCGAGCGGGCGGCACTCAACGCCCCGATCCAGGGCAGTGCCGCCGACATCGTCAAGAAGGCGATGATCGACGTCGCCGACCGCCTTGAGGAGCTGGGGCTGGCCTCCCGGATCCTCCTGCAGATCCACGACGAGCTCCTGCTCGAGGTGGCGCCGGGGGAGACGGGCGCGGTCGAGCAGGTCGTGAGGCAGATGATGGCGGGCGCGGCGCACCTGTCCGTCCCGTTGGACGTGTCGGTCGGGATGGGACGCACCTGGCGCGAGGCGGCCCACTGAGGGCCGGCTGTACGGGTCGGAGGTCCCGCCTCCGGGCGCGGCGCCCGCGCCACGGCGCCATGTGTGACTGATGACATGACAGGACAGTGTCCATTCATCGCCATCCTCAGGTCCGTCGGCTGTGACCGTGCTGGTAAAGTCCCGCAGGTGCGCCCCTGGGCGTCCGTGAGGGCCCCACCGCGCAGCGGTGCCAGTCCGGGCTGGCCCGAGGTGACGGGGGACGCGCAGAACCTGACCACCCGACCCCTATGTCCGCATTCGGAGCATCCACTCAATGACCACCAACACGCCCAGCCCCGCCCCGGTCGCCGTCAACGACATCGGCTCGACCGAGGAGATCCTCGCCGCCGTCGACGAGACCATCAAGTACTTCGACGACGGCGACATCGTCGAGGGCACTGTCGTCAAGGTTGACCACGACGAGGTCCTCCTCGACATCGGCT
This sequence comes from Actinomyces sp. W5033, assembly GCF_051303165.1. Taxonomy (NCBI): domain Bacteria; kingdom Bacillati; phylum Actinomycetota; class Actinomycetes; order Actinomycetales; family Actinomycetaceae; genus Actinomyces; species Actinomyces sp. W5033. Next base: position 158,322 of record NZ_JBPPGD010000001.1, read on the forward strand.
ACAAGACCGAGGGCGTGATCCTCGCTCGTGAGCTGTCCATCAAGCACGACGTTGACCCCGACGAGATCGTCTCCGTCGGCGACGAGATCGAGGCCCTTGTCCTCCAGAAGGAGGACAAGGAGGGCCGTCTGCTCCTGAGCAAGAAGCGCGCCCAGTACGAGCGCGCCTGGGGCACCATCGAGCGCGTCAAGGAGGAGGACGGCGTCGTCACCGGTACCGTCATCGAGGTCGTCAAGGGTGGTCTCATCCTTGACATCGGCCTGCGCGGCTTCCTGCCCGCCTCCCTCGTCGAGATGCGCCGTGTGCGCGACCTGCAGCCCTACGTGGGCCGCGAGCTGGAGGCCAAGATCATCGAGCTGGACAAGAACCGCAACAACGTGGTCCTGTCCCGCCGCGCCTACCTTGAGCAGACCCAGTCCGAGGTCCGCACCAACTTCCTCCAGACCCTGCAGAAGGGTCAGGTCCGTACCGGTGTGGTCTCCTCCATCGTCAACTTCGGTGCCTTCGTGGACCTTGGCGGCGTCGATGGTCTCGTCCACGTCTCCGAGCTGTCCTGGAAGCACATCGACCACCCCTCCGAGGTCGTCGAGGTGGGCAACGAGGTCACCGTCGAGGTCCTCGACGTTGACTTCGACCGCGAGCGCGTGTCCCTGTCGCTCAAGGCGACGCAGGAGGACCCGTGGCAGGCCTTCGCCCGCACGCACGCCATCGGCCAGGTCGTCCCCGGCAAGGTCACCAAGCTTGTCCCCTTCGGCGCCTTCGTGCGGGTCGAGGACGGTATCGAGGGCCTGGTCCACATCTCCGAGCTGGCCCAGCGCCACGTGGAGGTTCCCGAGCAGGTCGCCAAGGTCGGTGACGAGGTCTTCGTCAAGGTCATCGACATCGACCTCGACCGCCGCCGCATCTCGCTGTCCCTCAAGCAGGCCAACGAGGGCGTCGACCCCGCCTCCGAGGACTTCGACCCGTCGCTGTACGGCATGGCCGCCGAGTACGACGAGAACGGCAACTACAAGTACCCCGAGGGCTTCGACCCGGAGACCAACGAGTGGCTCGAGGGCTACGACGCCCAGCGCGAGGCCTGGGAGGCCGAGTACGCCGCCGCCCACGCCCGCTGGGAGGCTCACAAGGCCCAGGTCGCCAAGGCTCTCGAGGAGGACACCGAGACGTCAGACGCTGGCGCCGCCGGTGCGACCTCGTACTCCTCGACCTCGACCGAGTCCGCCGGCACCCTCGCCTCGGACGAGGCGCTGGCCGCTCTGCGTGAGAAGCTGACCGGTAACTGAGCGCGCTGAGCCCCCGGCACCTGCCGGGGGACGGCAGCCCCTCGTCGGCGCCCCGGCCACCACGGTGGTCGGGGCGCCGACGTGCGCGCCGCGGCCGCTGCGATGGCGCACCGGTGGTGTGCCCGGGGCTGCCAGCCTCGGCGCTGCCCGGGACGACCCGGCGCCGGTCAGCGCGCTCAAGGTCCTGCTCCTGGCCGGGCTCGTCGGCTGCGTCGTCGGGCTCAAGGCGCTTGGCGGCGGGCACTGACCCAGGTGGAGTACCCACATGGCAGCGGCGTCGTTACCCTCGAGGACATGAACGGCGCCGACCACGCCCTCACCGCTCTCGTCACCACCTGCGCCCCCGCGACCACGGCGCCGGCTGCCGGAGGCTGGGCCCCTGCGGGCCCGGTGCCGGAGCGGATCCGGCTGGCAGGGGCGGGAGTACTGCGCCTGGAGCGTGTGGTCCTGCCCCGCGGGCCACAGGCCGCCGGCGCCCGTGCGGGTGCGCTCGTCGCGGCTGTGCGCCCCGACCTCGTCGTGCACCTGGGCCAGGGCACCCAGTCCACTGGCGTGCGCCTGGCGGGCACGGCCCAGCCCGAGGGCGGCGCGCCCCTGGACACGACGTGGCCGGCCGACGCGCTCGTCGGGCGGCTGCGTGCCCACGGCGTCGCCGCCGAGGTCTGCGACGTCACCGAGCCGGTGGACGGCACCGTCCTGGCCGCCGTCCTGTCCGCCTGCCGCGCGCAGGGCCTGGACGGCACCCTCACCGGGATGCTGATGACGCCGGCGGCTGAGGGGACCGGCACGGTGGACCACGCCAACGCCCTGGGGCTGCTGCTCGTCGAGCTCGCGGACCAGGTCCGCCGCCACCGCGCCTGGCGCGACGGCCGCGGGCGCGTCCGGGTGCCGCGGCCGGTGCGCACCCTGCGCGTGGGCCTGACCGGCGGCATCGGCTCGGGAAAGTCCACGGTCGCTTGCCTGCTCGCCCAGCGCGGTGCGCACGTGGTGGACGCCGACGCCCTCGCCCGCGAGGCCCTGGCGCCGGGCTCCACCGGGCTCGCCCGCCTGCGCGAGGTCTTCGGTGCGCAGGTCCTTGACGCCGAGGGCGCGGTCAACCGCCCGGTCCTGGCCGCACGGGTCTTTGAGGACCCTCAGGCCCGCGCCGCCCTGGAGTCGATCACCCTGCCGTGGATCGCCCAGACGGCCGCCGAGCGCCTGGAGGCGGCCGGCCCCGGGTACGTGGGCGTCTACGACGTCCCGCTGCTGGCCGAGGCGGGCATGGCGGACCTGTTCGACCTCGTCGTCGTTGTCGAGACCCCGATGGGCCAGCGCCTGGCCAGGCTCGAGCAGCGCGGGCTGGCACCGGCCCAGGCCGAGGCGCGCGTGCGCGCCCAGGCCACCGACGCCCAGCGGCGCGCGCTGGCCGACGTCGTCCTGGTCAACGACGGCACCGTGGAGGACCTCGCCGACGGCGTCGCCTGGCTGTGGGAGCACCGCCTGGCACCAGCGCTGGCCTGAGGGCCTGCGGCCACCGCGTAGCCTGGGCCCATGCGACCCGTCACCGACCTGCGCCGTGCTGACAAGCCCTTCGAGGTCGTCAGCCAGTACACCCCCAGCGGTGACCAGCCCGCCGCCATCGCCGAGCTCACGCGGCGGCTGGGCGCCGGTGAGAAGGACGTCGTCCTGCTCGGCGCCACCGGGACCGGCAAGTCCGCCACCACCGCCTGGCTCATTGAGCAGGTCCAGCGTCCCACCCTCATCCTCGAGCCCAACAAGACCCTCGCCGCCCAGATGGCCGCCGAGTTCCGCGAGCTGCTGCCCAACAACGCCGTGGAGTACTTCGTCTCCTACTACGACTACTACCAGCCCGAGGCCTACGTCCCGCAGACGGACACCTTCATCGAGAAGGACTCCTCCATCAACGACGAGGTCGAGCGCCTGCGCCACTCCGCCACCAACTCCCTGCTCACCCGTCGCGACGTCGTCGTCGTGTCCTCCGTGTCCTGCATCTACGGCCTGGGCACCCCCCAGGAGTACGTGGACCGGATGACACCGCTGCACGTGGGTGAGCAGATCGACCGTGACGAGCTGCTGCGGCGCTTCGTGGACATGCAGTACACGCGCAACGACATCGACTTCACCCGCGGCACCTTCCGGGTGCGCGGGGACACGGTCGAGATCATCCCCATGTACGAGGAGCTCGCCATCCGCATCGAGCTCTTCGGCGACGAGATTGAGGCGCTGTCCACCCTCCACCCCGTCACCGGGGACGTCATCGCCACCACCGACCAGGTCTACGTCTTCCCCGCCTCCCACTACGTCGCCGGCCCCGAGCGGCTGGCGAGGGCCATCGAGGGCATCGAGGCCGAGCTCGCCGAGCGACTGGCGGTGCTCGAGCGCGACGGCAGGCTCCTGGAGGCCCAGCGCCTGCGCATGCGCACCACCTACGACCTCGAGATGCTCCAGCAGATCGGCAGCTGCAGCGGTGTTGAGAACTACTCCATGCACATGGACGGGCGCAGCCCCGGCACGCCCCCCAACACGCTGCTGGACTACTTCCCCGAGGACTTCCTCCTCGTCATCGACGAGTCCCACGTGACCGTCCCGCAGGTGGGCGCCATGTACGAGGGCGACGCCTCACGCAAGCGCGTCCTGGTCGAGCACGGCTTCCGCCTGCCCTCCGCCCTCGACAACCGCCCGCTGACCTTCGCCGAGTTCGAGGACCGCGTCGGCCAGACCGTCTACCTGTCCGCCACGCCCGGCGCCTACGAGATGGCGCGCTCGGACGGCTTCGTCGAGCAGATCATCCGCCCCACCGGCCTGGTGGACCCCAAGGTCGTCGTCAAGCCCACCGAGGGGCAGATCGACGACCTCTTCGAGCAGATCCGTGCCCGCACCTCCAAGGACGAGCGCGTGCTGGTGACCACCTTGACCAAGCGGATGGCGGAGGACCTGACCACCTACCTCGCTGAGCGCGGCGTGCGGGTGGAGTACCTGCACTCCGACGTCGACACGCTGCGCCGGGTCGAGCTCCTGCGCGAGCTGCGGCTGGGGCAGTTCGACGTCCTTGTGGGCATCAACCTCCTGCGCGAGGGCCTGGACCTGCCGGAGGTCTCCCTCGTGGCGATCCTTGACGCGGACAAGGAGGGCTTCCTGCGCTCGACAACCTCACTCATCCAGACGATCGGGCGTGCGGCGCGCAACGTCTCGGGGGAGGTCCACATGTACGCGGACAAGGTCACCCCGGCGATGCGCGAGGCCATCGAGGAGACCGAGCGGCGCCGCGCCAAGCAGGTGGCCTACAACACCGAGCACGGCATCGACCCACAGCCCCTGCGCAAGAGGATCGCCGACGTCACCGACATGCTCGCCCGCGAGGACGTGGACACCGAGGAGCTCCTGGCCGGCGGCTACCGCGGGCACGAGGCCACGGCCGTGACCGCCCGGCGCAAGAAGGCTGCCGAGGCGACTGTGCGCGCCCGGCTCGCCGGGGCAGCGGAGGCGGACCTGGCGGGCCTCATCGAGGAGCTGAGCCGGCAGATGCACCAGGCGGCCGAGGACCTGAGCTTCGAGCTCGCCGCCCGTCTGCGCGACGAGATCCAGGACCTCAAGAAGGAGCTGCGCGACATGCGCGCCGCCTCCTAGCGGGCCCGACCGGGCCGGCGGGTGCGCAAGCGCACAGCCCGCCCACACGGTAGGGGCGGTCGTCGCGGCTGCCAGGGCCTATAGACTCGCTGTGTCGATTCGGAGGGGAGTACTCCCACCAACGGCGGCGTCGTCATCACGGCGGACCAGGACCGGGCCACGGCCCGTCACGGCCCCCGGCGCCGCAGGCCGCACCCAGCGCCCCACGGGGCGGGGAGGCGGGAGGAGACCTCCGGTACCACCCCTGTACCGGAGGAGCACCACGTGGAGGTCCACGTCCTCGGATGGCTGGCGCTGGCCGCCATCATCATCGTCATGATCGCCGTCGATATCATCGGCCACGTCAAGACGCCTCATGAGCCCTCGATGAGAGAGGCCGCCTGGTGGTCGGTCGCCTACATCGCCATGGCCGTCGTCTTCGGCCTCATCGTGTGGGGCGTGTGGGGAGGCGAGTACGGCCAGCAGTACTTCGCCGGCTACATCACCGAGAAGTCGTTGAGCGTGGACAACCTCTTCGTCTTCGTCATCATGATCGCCTCCTTCCGGGTGCCCCGGCGGTACCAGCAGGAGGTGCTGCTGGCCGGCATCGTCATCGCCCTGGTCCTGCGCCTGGTGTTCATCCTCGCCGGTGCCGCCCTCATTGAGAACTTCTCCTGGGTCTTCTACATCCTCGGCGCCTACCTGCTGTGGGTGGCCTTCTCACAGGCACGTCAGGGCGTCGAGGACGACAGCGCCGAGGAGGAGGAGTGGAGGCCCACGGGCGTCGTCAGGCTCATCGCCCGGGTGGTGCCGATGACCGACGGCTTCGTGGGGGGCAAGCTCATCCACCGTCACGCGGGACGCACGATGATCACCCCCCTGCTGCTGTGCGTCATCGCCGTGGGCACCACGGACGTCCTGTTCGCCGTGGACTCCATCCCCGCGATCTACTCGCTGACCTCTGAGCCGTACCTCGTCTTCGCCGCCAACGCCTTCTCACTGCTGGGGCTGCGTCAGCTCTACTTCCTCATCGACGGCCTGCTCGACCGGCTCATCTACCTGCACTACGGCCTGGCGGCAATCCTCGGCTTCATCGGCTTCAAGCTCGTCAACCACGCCCTGCACACGAACGAGGTGGCACTCATCAACGATGGTGAGCCCTGGTCGGCCGTCCCCGAGACCAGCACCGCCGGCTCCCTGGGCCTCATCACCGTCATCGTCCTGATCACCGTGGTCGCCTCGGTCATCGGCTCGCGCCGACGCTCGCGCGCTGACGGCCCGACCACCCGCCAGGCCCTGGGCACGGCCGGCTGAGGACGAGGAGGGCAGCGGTGAGCCGAGGAGAGCGCAACCGGCGGCGTGCCGCCAAGGGCAGCAGGCGCAGGCGGGCTCGTCAGGTCGCTGCCCTTGGCGGGACACGTGTGGCGCGCGGGAGCCAGGACAGGCGCGCCAGGCGCAACGTGAGACGGGCCCGGCTCCGGGGCGAGCCCACAGGCGTGCCCAGCGCCACCGGGTTGACGGGACTGGGTACCGCGCAGGTCGCCGACCGGGTCAGGCAGGGGCGCACCAACGCCTTCCGGGTGCGCACCTCCCGCTCGGCGGCCCAGATCCTGCGCGGCAACGTCTTGACGGTCTTCAACGCGATCATCGTCGCTGCCCTCGTCCTCACCCTCGTCCTGGGCCACTGGGCGGACGCCCTGTTCGGCTTCGTCCTCGTCATCAACACCGCCACCGGCACCCTGGCAGAGGTCAGGGCCAAGCGCGCGCTCGACCGCCTCAGCCTCCTTGACGCGCCAGTCGCCCACGCCATCCGCGACGGGCACGAGCAGGACATCGACCCTGCCGACGTCGTTCTCGACGACGTCCTGCGCCTGCGCAGCGGGGAGCAGGTACCTGCCGATGCCCTCGTCCTGGAGTCCGACGGCCTCGAGGTCGATGAGTCGATCCTCACTGGGGAGTCGCAGCCGGTGCGTCCCGCTCCCGGCGACCGGCTGCTGTCGGGCACCACCGTCACCGCCGGCGCGGCTGTCGTGCGCACCACCGCCGTCGGGGCTGACGCCTACGCCAACCGCCTAGCCACTGAGGCCAGGCGCTACAGCCTCGTCACCTCCGAGCTGCAGGCCGGCACGAACCGGGTGCTGCGGTGGATCTCCTGGGTCATCGTGCCCGTGGGCCTGCTCGTCTTCTGGTCCCAGCTGCGCCTGGCCGAGGGCGGCACGGCGGCCGCCCTGGCCAACGGCCAGTGGAGGACGGCGCTCGTCGCCGGGGTGGCCAGCGTCGTCGGTATGGTCCCCCAGGGCCTCGTCCTGCTCACCAGCGTCAACTTCGCCACCGCCTCGCTCAAGCTTGCCCGCCGCAGGGTCCTCGTCCAGGAGCTGCCGGCCGTCGAGGTCCTGGCCCGGGTGGACACGCTGTGCCTGGACAAGACCGGCACCCTCACCACGGGGCGCATCACGCTGCACGACGTCCTGGGCGCCGACGGTGCCCCGGGTGCCACGGCGTCACTGCGCGAGCCGCTGCTGGCCCTGACGGGGACCGCGGACCCCAACGCCACCGCCGAGGCGGTTCTTGAGGGGCTGACCGGACGGCCCATCGGCTCGGGAACGGACGGCCGGCTCGTCGAGGGCGTGCGGGCAGTGGCGTCGCGCACCCACTCGGCGGTCGCCTTCTCCTCACGGCGCAAGTGGTCGGGCATCGTGCTCGACGGCGAGGCCTGGGTGCTGGGCGCCCCCGAGATCGTCCTCGACGGCGCCGCCGACCCCCACGACCTGCTGGGGCGCGCGCGTGCCCTGGCGGGCGAGGGCACGCGCGTCGTCGCCCTCGCCCGGGCCCCGCGGCCCTTCGGGACCGGTGCCGACTCCGACGCCGCCCTGCCCGAGGGGCGTGAGGCGGCGGGCCTGGTCCTGCTGCGCGAGGAGGTCCGGCCCGACGCCGAGCAGACCCTGGGCTACTTCGCTGAGCAGGGCGTCGAGGTCAAGGTCATCAGCGGCGACAACCCTGTCACCGTCGCCGCCGTGGCACGCGCCGCCGGGGTGCGCGGGCCCGACGGCGGGGCGCCGGTCGCCCTCGACGCCCGGGACCTGCCCACCGACGTCACCGACCCCGAGGATCTCGAGCGTCTCGCCACCGCCCTGGACGGGGCGCAGGTTCTGGGCCGGGTCACCCCCGAGCAGAAGAAGGCCGTCGTCCAGGCGCTGCACCACCGCGGGCACACCGTCGCCATGACCGGTGACGGCGTCAACGACGCCCTGGCCCTGAAGGAGGCAGACCTGGGCATCGCCATGGGCAACGGCGCTCCGGCCACCAAGGCCGTGGCCCGGATGGTCCTGCTCAGCGGTGAGTTCTCCACCCTGCCCGGGGTGGTGGCGGAGGGCCGTCGCGTCATGGCGAACACGGAGCGCATCGCCTCGCTGTTCCTGGCCAAGACCGTCTACGCGAGCCTCATCGCGGTCATCGTGGCCGTCACCGCCATCTCCTACCCCTTCCTGCCCCGCCAGCTCACCATCGTCTCCTCGCTGACCATCGGCGTGCCGGCCTTCGTGCTCGCCCTGGCCCCGAGCTCCCAGCGCTACCGCCCGGGCTTCCTGGGGCGTGTGCTCACCCTGTCAGTGCCTGCGGGCCTGGTGGCGGGCGCGGCGACCCTGCTCACCCACCAGTGGCTCGTGCTGGCCCGTGCCCCCGAGGGTCAGGTGACGACGGCGGCGACCCTCGTGCTCGTGGTCTCGGGGCTGTGGCTGCTCACACTCACCGCCCGGCCGCTGCTGGGCTGGAGGCTCGGCCTCATCGTCCTCATGGGCTGCCTGGCGGTGCTCGGCGTCCTGGTGGCACCGGTGCGCGAGTTCTTCCTGCTCCAGTGGCCCACCTGGGGCACGTGGGGCGTCATCGCCCTCGGCGGTGGGGCAGCGGTGGCCGGGATCCAGGCCCTGGCGGTGGCCCGGTGGGTGCTCGCGCTCAGCACCCGGCCGGGCCGCGCGCACGCCTGAGGCGCCGGGCGCGCCGGCCTCGGCCCAGCAGCCGGTGCTCAGCCAAGCACACCGATGACCGGGTTGTACTCGCGCGGCAGGCGCTCGGCGATGAAGCCCGCCTGGTGGAAGGGGTCCTCCTCCAGCAGGGCCAGAGCCCCGGCCGCGTCCTCGGCGCGCACGATGATGAGGGCGTCGTGGCTGCCCACGTATGGGCCCGCCGCCAGCAGCAGGCCCTGCTCGGCCAGAGAGGCGTTGAAGGCCCGGTGGGAGGGACGGACCTCTGCCATGGCCTCGTCCTGGTCGGTGACGTAGTGGTACTCGATGGCGAAGATCTTGCTCATGGCAACACCCTAGGACCAAGGCGAGCACCGCGGCAGGCCCGCGGCCCGCACGTGTGTGCGCCGCAGACGTGGGCAAGGACTCCTCACCAGCGGTCGAACACGTGTTCCACCGCCGTCGGGGCCTCCATAGACTTGACGCCGTGAACGACTCCCTCATTATTCGTGGCGCCCGCGAGCACAACCTCAAGGGCGTGAGCCTCGACCTTCCCCGTGACCAGATGATCGTCTTCACGGGCCTGTCCGGCTCGGGCAAGTCCTCCCTCGCCTTCGACACCGTCTTCGCTGAGGGCCAGCGCCGCTACGTCGAGTCCCTGTCCTCCTACGCCCGCCAGTTCCTCGGCCAGATGGACAAGCCGGACGTGGACTTCATCGAGGGGCTGTCCCCGGCCGTGTCCATCGACCAGAAGTCCACCTCCCGCAACCCGCGCTCCACCGTCGGCACCGTCACCGAGGTCTACGACTACCTGCGCCTGCTCTACGCCCGCGCCGGGGTCCAGCACTGCCCCGTGTGCGACGCCGTCATCTCCTCCCAGACGCCCCAGCAGATCGTTGACCGGGTGCGCTCCATGGACGAGGGCACCCGCTTCCAGGTCCTCGCCCCGGTGGTGCGCGGCCGCAAGGGCGAGTACACCGAGCTGCTTGAGGAGCTCACCGCAAGGGGATTCTCGCGTGTGCGCGTGGACGGTCAGACCCACCGCCTGGGCGAGGTGCCCGCCCTCAACAAGAGGCTCAAGCACGATATCGACGTCGTCGTGGACCGCCTGGTGGTGCGCGAGGGCATCCGCCAGCGCCTGACCGACTCCGTCGAGACCGCCCTCCAGCTCTCCGGCGGGCTCGTCGTCATCGACAAGGTGGACCTCGGCGAGCAGGACCCGGACCGTTACCACCGCTACTCCGAGAAGCGCGCCTGCCCCAACGAGCACCCTCTCCAGCTCGACGAGATGGAGCCTCGTACCTTCTCCTTCAACGCCCCGTACGGCGCCTGCCCCGCCTGCACGGGCCTGGGCAGCCGCCTCGAGGTCGATCCCGAGCTCGTCGTGCCCGACGAGGAGCTCACTCTCGCCGAGGGTGCCATCGCCCCCTGGACCGGCCACCAGAAGTACTTCACCCGCACCCTCCAGGCCCTGGGCGCCGAGCTCGCCTTCGACGTGGACACCCCGTGGCGCGCCCTGCCCGAGCGCGCCAAGGAGGCGATCCTGCGCGGCAAGGACTACGAGGTCAAGGTCGTCTACCGCAACCGCTGGGGCCGTGAGCGCGCCTACACCACCGGCTTCGAGGGCGTCATCGACTACGTCATGCGCAAGCACAACGAGACCGAGTCCGAGCTCTCGCGCGAGCGCTACGAGGGCTACATGCGCGAGGTGCCCTGCCCCACCTGCCAGGGCACGCGCCTCAAGCCGGAGGTCCTGGCGGTGCGCGTGGGCGGCAAGTCGATCGCCGAGCTGTGCGACATGAGCGTGGGCAGCGCCCGCGACTTCCTGCACGACCTCGAGCTCACCGGGCAGACCGCCCAGATCGCCCGCAGCGTCCTGGCGGAGATCAGCGCCCGCCTGGGCTTCCTCGTCGACGTGGGCCTGGACTACCTCAGCCTCTCGCGCGGTGCCGCCACCCTGTCCGGGGGAGAGGCCCAGCGCATTCGTCTGGCCACCCAGATCGGCTCAGGGCTCGTCGGCGTGCTCTACGTCCTGGACGAGCCCTCCATCGGCCTGCACCAGCGGGACAACACTCGCCTCATCGAGACCCTCGAGAAGCTGCGCGACCTGGGAAACACGCTCATCGTCGTCGAGCACGACGAGGACACGATCCGATCGGCCGACTACGTCGTGGACATCGGCCCCGGCGCGGGGGAGAAGGGGGGCGAGGTGGTCTACGCCGGCCCCGTCGCCGGGCTGCTGGCCGCTGAGGGCTCCGTCACCGGCGACTACCTCGCCGGCCGTCGGCGCATCGACGTGCCCACCGAGCGCCGTCGGCCGGACAAGGGCCGTGAGCTCACGGTGGTGGGCGCCCGCGAGAACAACCTCAAGGACGTCACGGTCTCCTTCCCGCTGGGCCTGCTCACCGCGGTCACGGGCGTGTCCGGCTCCGGAAAGTCCTCGCTCGTCAACGCGATCCTGTACCAGGTGCTCGCCAACCGCCTCAACCACGCCCGGGGCGTGCCCGGACGGCACAAGACCGTGCGCGGGCTGGAGCACCTGGACAAGGTGGTCCACGTGGACCAGTCACCCATCGGGCGCACCCCGCGCTCTAACCCGGCGACCTACACCGGCGTGTGGGACCACATCCGCAAGATCTTCGCCGCCGTGCCCGAGGCGAAGGTCCGCGGCTACGGCCCCGGCCGTTTCTCCTTCAACGTCAAGGGGGGACGCTGCGAGTCCTGCAAGGGTGACGGCACGCTGCGCATCGAGATGAACTTCCTGCCGGACGTGTACGTGCCCTGCGAGGTCTGCGACGGCGCGCGCTACAACCGCGAGACCCTGGAGATCCGCTACAAGGACAAGACGGTTGCCGATGTCCTGGACATGACGATCCGTCAGGCGGCGGAGTTCTTCGCGGCGACGCCGACCATCGCCCGCCACCTCAACACGCTCGTGGAGGTGGGGCTGGGCTACGTGCGCCTGGGGCAGGCGGCGACGACCCTCTCCGGCGGTGAGGCCCAGCGCGTCAAGCTGGCCACCGAGCTGCAGCGCCGCTCGACCGGCCGGACGATCTACGTGCTCGACGAGCCGACGACGGGCCTGCACTTCGAGGACATCCGCAAGCTGCTCGGCGTCCTGCAGGGCCTCGTTGACAAGGGCAACTCCGTGGTCGTCATCGAGCACAACCTGGATGTCATCGCCAACGCCGACTGGGTCATCGACATGGGCCCCGAGGGAGGCAGGCGAGGGGGCATGGTGGTCGCGGCAGGCACGCCCGAGTCGGTGGCCGAGGACAAGGCCTCCTACACGGGACGCTATCTGCGCCCGGTCCTCGAGCGCGCCCGGTCCTGAGCCCGGGCGGGCGCCACGGCGGTGGCGTGCCCCGGCTCAGGGACGCTGCGGCCCCCGGGCGTCGGCGTCGTGGGAGTCTTTGGCGTCGTGGGCCACCTTGTTGTAGGCCAGCGACAGTCCGAAGCAGACCAGGCCGGAGGCGAGCAGGGCCAGGACCCTCGTGAGCGGGCCCTGGGCGCCGATGTCGAGCGCCGCCAGCTTGAGCACCGCGACGAGCACGAGCACGAGGCCGTAGTGGCGCAGCACCGTCAGGCGCCACCGGAACCCCAGGACGATGCACACCGAGCCCGTCGCCAGGACCGTCGTGGTCATGAGGATGCCCTGCACCCCTGTGCGCGCCAGGATGAGCACGCAGGCCCACGTGACGCCGCTGAGCAGCACGGCGCTGGCCATGAGCGCCTGCGTCTGGAGCAGCCAGGGGCGCAGCACCCTCACCGCGAGGACCGCCAGGGCCAGGGCCATGACGACGTGCGCCGCGTCCTCGACGACGCCGTCGGTGTGCGCCGTCGCCGCCAGCTGGGCCACGCTCGCCACCGCCGTGAGCACGAGCCCCGCCCAGGCGAGCGCCGTCGGCGCCGGCGGGACGGGGCAGACCGGGCCGAGCCCCTGGCCGCGCACGAGCCCCAGAGGCGTGAGGGGGCGCCGGAAGACGCCGGCGAGCACGAGACCGGCGGTGACGGCTCCGGACAGCAGCACTGGCACGTAGGTCGCTGCAGGGCCCATGAGCCAGCCGGACACGGTGGTCGGCACCGCACCGACGAGGGCGGCGGCCAGGATCCATGTTGACAGCAGCAGCGTGAGGTGGTGGCGTGCCAGGGCTGTGGTGCTGGCGCCCACGGCCGGGCAGCCTGCGCTGGCGGCCCTGGGCCCTGGGGCCGGGCCGCTCGCCGTCACCAGCAGCCACTCGAGCAGGGGTGCCGCGGCCACGGTGACGAGCAGGGCCAGGAGGTGACCGAGGCGCTCGGCGCAGGACAGCCCGGGCTCCTGGACGAGGGCAAGGAGCATGACGAGGACCGGGATCACGACGGCGAGGGTGCAGGCCTCGCTGACGGCGGGCAGGGAGCTGACGACGAGCGCGACCGCCGCGAGCAGGCACAGGGCGGGTTCGATGAGCACGCTCATCGTGGCGGCCGTGCCCACCACCGCGAGGTGGGCGAGCACTGACGGCCTGCGCCAGCCCTGACGGCCGGCACGCAGCAGCTCGAGCACCGCCGAGACCACCACGAGCAGCAGCAGGACGCCGATGCCAGCCACGACCCGGCCGTGCGGCGCGCTCCACCCGGGCCCGGGCACGGTCAGCAGCCGCCCGTAGGCGAGCAGGGCCGTGGCGCCCGCGCCGGCCACTGGCACGCCGTCGGGAAGCCTCCACCGGTTGGGCACCAGGGCATCGTCAACAGCCTCCGCGTAGAGCACTGCGACCGGTACGAGCACGAGGCCCACCGCGAGCAGGGCAGAGGCCGAGGCGAGCTCGGGCAGCGGCGCCATGAGGACGGCGCCGAGCGCGACGGGCGACGCCGGGCGCAGGAGGGCTCGGGTGCCTGCCTGCGTGCGCAGCAGGGCCGAGGAGGTGACGGCCAGGACGAGCAGCAGCAGGTCGACGAGCACCCAGGCGGGCAGGGCCTGCGCCGCAGCGACGCGCACCTGGTGGGCGGACAGGGCGACGGTGAGCAGGCCTCCGAGGGCGCAGATGACGCTGGTCAGGCCCTGCGCGCTCACCCTTGACAGGAGCAGCAGTCCAACGCCCCACAGGGACATGAGTGTGAAGGCGCCCAGCGGTGCCAGGCCGGTGTCAAGCAGGACCGCACCGATAACCGTGACGTAGCCCAGGGCACCGCCCGTGCCGGCCAGGGTCGCAGCGGCGACCGCCTGCCGGGGCCTGCTGCGTCCCAGCAGGGTGCCGCCGGCAACCAGGCAGATGCTCACGGCACCCAGGACGAGGACCTTGACGACGTCCGCCACCGAGCCCCACACGAGGGCGATGAGCGTGACGGCGGCGAGCAGCACGAGCAGCGCGGCGGCGCCGGACAGCAGGTAGCGGCCGACGTTGCCCTCGTCCCTGGCCTGGCGCCACCATCCCCTCCGGGCAGGGACCACTGGGCGCTGCTGTACCGGGCTGGGCAGCGGGCGAGGTCGGGAGGGGATCACCGGCCGGGGCTGGGGCACGGCCGGCTGGGTCAGCACTGGCCGAGACAGGGAGTCGGCCGCACGGGGCTGGGGCACGGCCGGCTGGGGGTCCGCGGCCCCGGCCGGCACCGCTCCAGGCCGCGCCGTCGTCGCCGTGGACGCCTCGTCGGGGCTGACACGGCGGGCGACCCAGTCGATCTTGCGCTCGATGAGGTCAAGACGGCGCAGGACCTCGCGCAGGTCGGCGGGCGGCTCCTCGCGGTGGGCCCAGGGACCGGTGGTGTCGGGAGACATGACAAGCCTTTGCTCGAGGGATCAGCTCCGTCCAGGTTATGCCCTGGCGCCCGGGGATCGCGGGCACCCTGTGGACAACTGCCCGGTGATGGCCCGCTGTGCACGCAGCGCGGCGGCCCGCACGGCAGCAGCCGGGTGGATAGCCTGCGCACATGAGCGAGAACGGACTCACTGCTGCCCAGGACAAGATGCGCGCCGGCGGCGTCGCCGAGCAGGCCATCGAGGTCTTCACCCACTACTACCGGTCCCTCGAGCAGGGCGCCACCGGCCTCATCCCCGAGGAGACGATCGCGCCACTGACTGAGATCGACTCCATCGAGGACGTCGAGGTCAGCGAGGAGCAGGCGCGCGAGGCGCTCTCGCGCACGGTGCTCATCAAGCTCAACGGCGGGCTGGGCACCTCCATGGGGATGGACCAGGCGAAGTCCCTGCTGCCGGTGCGCGACGGCAAGACCTTCCTCGACCTGCTCGTTGACCAGGTGATGGCCGCCCGCGCGAGGTACGGCGTCGAGCTGCCGCTGATCTTCATGAACTCCTTCCGCACCCGCCAGGACACCCTGGACGCCCTTGCCCGGCACCCGGGCATCGAGGTCGATGGCCTGCCCCTGGACTTCCTGCAGAACCGCGAGCCCAAGCTGCGCGCCTCGGACCTCACCCCCGTGACGTGGGAGGCGGACCCGTCACTGGAGTGGTGCCCGCCGGGGCACGGCGACATCTACACGGCCCTGGTGGCCTCCGGGGTCCTTGACGCCCTCCTCGAGCGCGGTTTCCGCTACGCCATGACCTCCAACTCCGACAACCTCGGTGCCGCACCCAGCGCCCGTATCGCGGGCTGGTTCGCCGCCTCCGGCGCCCCCTACGCCCCCGAGATGTGCCGGCGCACCCCGGCGGACGTCAAGGGCGGGCACCTGGCTGTGCGCAAGAGCGACGGCCGCATCATCCTGCGCGACACCGCCCAGACGCCCCCGGAGCAGATGGGCTACTTCACGGACCAGTTCCGCCACCCCTTCTTCCACACCAACAACCTCTGGTTCGACCTGCAGGTCCTGCGCGACACTCTGGTCGCGCGCCAAGGCATCCTCGGCCTGCCCCTCATCAGGAACGAGAAGACCGTCGATCCCGCGGACCCCTGCTCCACGCCCGTCATCCAGATGGAGACGGCCATGGGGGCCGCCGTCGAGGCCTTCGAGGGCGCGACCGCGGTCGAGGTCCCCCGCAGCCGCTTCCTGCCGGTCAAGACCACCAACGACCTGCTGCTCGTGCGCTCGGACGTGTACGAGGTGGATGAGGACGGCCTGCTGCAGATGGTTCCCGACCAGGCGTGCACCGTCAGCCTCGACCCCCGCTACTACAAGAGGATCGCGGACTTCGAGGCCCGCTTCGCCCAGGGGGTGCCCTCGATCCGCCATGCCCGCACCCTCACCGTCACCGGAGACTGGACCTTCGAGGACGACGTCGTCGCCACGGGTGACGCCGTCGTGGGTCAGGAGGGCGCACCGGGCGTCATCACCTCCGGCACGCGCCTGTGAGGCGCAGGACCTCAGACGGCGTTGAGGGCCCGGGACCATGACGGTCCCGGGCCCTCAACGCGTCCGGTGGGCGATACTGGAATCGAACCAGTGACCTCCTCGGTGTGAACGAGGCGCTCTAACCCCTGAGCCAATCGCCCGGCGCAGGGCACAGGCTATCGGCAGGCGGGCCGCTGGGGCAAACAGGGCTCCGGTGAGGTGGATCACCGCGATGTCATTTGCGCTGTCTTCCGACGCCGGGCTACTGTTCAACCCGTCGCGAGCGGCTCCTCGGAGCGGCTCAGGACGGCACGCGGATGTGGCTCAGTTGGTAGAGCATCACCTTGCCAAGGTGAGGGTCGCGGGTTCGAGTCCCGTCATCCGCTCTGAGGAGCCGGGAGCTCTCCCAGCAGCACTCAGTGGTGGGTTGGCCGAGAGGTTAGGCACCGGCCTGCAAAGCCGTTTACACCGGTTCGAATCCGGTACCCACCTCGGGCGATTGGCGCAGCGGGAGCGCGCTTCCCTGACACGGAAGAGGTCACTGGTTCGATCCCAGTATCGCCCACGAGCAAGGCCCGGGACGTCAGGTCCTGGGCCTTCGGCGTGCCTGGAGCCCGGTGCGGCAGGGGGTCTCGCCCCCGATACGCTGCACCCCATGGCCGACCCCTCGACGTACCGCCCCGCGCCCGGGGAGATCCCGACGTCGCCCGGCGTCTACCGCTTCATCGACGCCGAGGGCCGTGTCATCTACGTCGGCAAGGCCAAGAACCTGCGCCAGCGCCTGTCGAGCTACTTCCAGGACCTGGCGGCCCTGCACCCGCGCACCCAGCGGATGGTGACCACCGCCTGCGCGGTGGAGTGGACCGTCGTGTCCACCGAGGTGGAGTCCCTGGCGCTGGAGTACTCCTGGATCAAGGAGTTCAACCCCCGTTTCAATGTCATGTACAAGGACGACAAGTCCTACCCGTACCTGGCCGTGACCATGCAGGAGACCTACCCGCGGGCCATGGTGGTGCGCGGTGCCCGCAAGCCGGGGGCCCGCTACTTCGGCCCCTACGTCCAGGTGTGGTCCATCCGCGAGACCCTGGACCAGCTGCTTCGGGTCTTCCCCGTGCGCTCGTGCTCCCCGGGCGTCTTCAGACGTGCCCACGCCTCCGGCCGCCCCTGCCTGCTGGGCTACATCGACAAGTGCTCGGCGCCATGCGTCGGTCGTGTGAGCGCCCCCGACCACCGGCGCCTCGCCGAGGACCTGTGCGCCTTCATGGCCGGACGCACCGGGCCCTACCTGCGCGAGCTCGAGTCTGAGATGCGGGCGGCAGCGGCGGCCCTCGACTTCGAGAAGGCCGCCCGGCTGCGCGACGACGTCGCCGCCCTGACGAAGGTCATCGAGCGCAACGCCGTCGTCCTCGACGACGCGACGGACGCCGACGTCTTCTCGCTCGTGAGGGACGAGCTCACCGCGGCCGTCCAGGTCTTCCACGTGCGCGGCGGGCGCGTGCGCGGCCAGCGCGGCTGGGTCATCGACCTCGTCGAGGACAGCTCCGACGCCGAGCTGGTCGAGCGCCTGCTCCAGCAGGTCTACGCCGACCTCGTCACCCCCGCAGACGCCACCGCCGACGACGCCGTCCCCGAGCCCACCGGGCAGGCCCAGGCCACCGTCCCCGTGGGGACCGCCACGGGCGCGCCCGAGACCTCGGGCCCGACGACCTCCCTCGGTGTCGGGCACCGGGCCCCCAGCGCCCCGGCCCACAGGGCCCAGGCGCAGTCGCCGGGCCCCGGCGGCCGCCTGCGCGAGGACCGCACGGCCGCCACAAGCGTCGATGACGTCGCCCACACCGCCACCACCGCTGTGCCCCGCGAGATCCTCGTGCCCGTCCTGCCGCCGGACGCCGAGGCGGTCACCGCGTGGCTCACGGCCCTGCGCGGCGCCAAGGTGGACCTGCGCGTGCCCCGCCGCGGGGACAAGGCGGCACTCATGGACACGGTGCGCAAGAACGCCGAGGAGGCGCTGCGCCTGCACCGCACCCGCCGCGCCGGGGACCTGAGCCAGCGGGCCCAGGCCCTGGAGGAGCTGGCCCAGGCCCTCGACCTGCCCGAGGCCCCGCTGAGGGTGGAGTGCTACGACATCTCCCACACGCAGGGCACCTACCAGGTCGGCTCGATGGTGGTCTTCGAGGACGGAGCGCCCAGGAAGTCCGACTACCGCCGCTTCACCGTGCGTGGGCCCGAGGGGCGCGGGGCCGGTGACGACACCGCCGCCATGAGCGAGGTCCTCACCCGCCGCTTCACCCGGCTGCTGGCTGAGCAGGGCGCTGAGCTCAGTGAGGCCGGGCGCGAGCTCGTCGGTGAGGAGGGCGACGGCGTCGCCATCTCCTCCGGTCCCGTGGACCCCGCCACTGGCCGCGCCCGGCGCTTCTCCTACGCGCCCGGCCTCGTCGTCGTCGATGGCGGTCTGCCGCAGGTCAACGCGGCCCGCGCCGTCCTCGACGGGCTCGGGCTGGACGTGCCCCTCATCGGCCTGGCCAAGCGGCTGGAGGAGGTGTGGGTGCCGGGGGAGGAGTTCCCCGTCGTGCTGCCACGCACCTCACCGGCGCTCTACCTGCTGCAGCACCTGCGCGACGAGTCGCACCGCTTCGCCATCACCCACCACCGCGCCACACGCACCAAGGGGATGACCCGCTCGGTCCTCGACGCTGTGCCCGGCCTCGGGCCCGCCCGTCAGGCGGCCCTGCTCAGGGAGTTCGGCTCGGTCAAGCGCCTGCGCCGGGCCAGCCCTGAGCAGGTCGCCGCCGTCAAGGGCATCGGCCCGGTGCTGGCCGCGGCAGTGCTCGAGCACCTTGGCTCCCCGGCCGGCGCGGGTGAGGAGGCTGCCTCAGGACCCGGGGCGCCTGACGACAAGACCCCTTGATCCCGCCGGGACCGCGCCGCCTGAGCCCGCTGCCTCCCGCGCGGTCTCAGCCCACTGGTGCGGCGGCCGAGACGGTGACCGCTGCGGCCGCCGCCCTCGCCCTGTCACGCGCCTGCTCCACGTGCGTGCCGCTGGCGACCGCCACGCCCAGGCGCCGACCCACGTGCGCGGTCGGCTTGCCGAACAGGCGCAGGTCCGACTCCGCCACCGCGAGCGCCTGCGCGACGCCGGAGAAGGTCGCCCCGGCCCCCGCGGCGCTCTCGACCGGGCTCTTGACCACCGCAGAGGCTCCCGGTGCGCGCAGGGCGGTGTCCACCGGCAGGCCGAGCAGGGCGCGCGCGTGCAGCTCGAACTCGCTCAGGCGCTGGCTCGCGAGGGTCACCAGCCCCGTGTCGTGCGGCCTGGGGGAGACCTCGGAGAAGAGCACCTGCTCGCCGACGACGAACAGCTCGACGCCGAACAGGCCCCAGCCGCCCAGCGCCTGGGTCACCCGCGCCGCGATCTGCTGCGCCCGGGCCAGGGCCGCGGCTGGCAGGGCCTGCGGCTGCCAGGACTCGACGTAGTCGCCATCGACCTGGCGGTGGCCGATGGGCTCGCAGAAGCTCGTCACCGTCTCGCCCGTGGCGGCGTCGCGCGAGCGGACGGTGAGCAGGGTGATCTCGGTGTCGAAGCGCACGAGCCCCTCGACGATGACGCGCCCCCGGTCCACACGCCCGTCCTCGGCGGCGAAGCGCCACGCCGTCTCAAGGTCCTCGCTGCGGCGCACCACCGACTGGCCGTGCCCCGAGGAGGACATCACCGGCTTGACGACGCAGGGCAGGCCCACCCGCTCGGCCCCGGCGCGCAGCTCCTCCAGGCTCGAGGCGAAGACGTAGGGGCTCGTCGGCAGCCCCAGCTCCTCAGCCGCGAGGCGGCGGATCCCCTCACGGTCCATCGTCAGGCGCACGGCCCGGGCGGTCGGCACCACGCGCACAGCCCCCTCGGCCTCCAGGGCGACGAGGGCGTCGGTGGCCAGGGCCTCGATCTCGGGCACGACCACCTGGGCGCCCGAGGACACGACCGCGGCACGCAGGGCCTGGGGGTCGGACATGTCCACGGTGAGCGAGTTGTGCGCGACCTGCTGGGCGGGGGCGCCGTCGTAGCGGTCAATGGCCGTGACCTCGACACCCAGGCGGGCCAGGGCGATGGCGACCTCCTTGCCGATCTCTCCCGAGCCCAGCAGGGCCACCTTGGTGGCGCTCGTCGTCCAGGGCGTGCCGATGGTGCAGGCGGTGGTAGTCATATGGAGCACGCTACCGGGCCGCGTGCCATGATCGCCCCATGAGCGAGCAGCGCGACCCCGTCCAGGACACGGTGCCCACAGGGATCTCCGCCATCGACAAGGCGACGCCCCCGGTCCCGCCGGCAGGGCGCCCCGAGATGGTCATCGTCACCGGCATGTCCGGGGCGGGGCGCTCACGCGCCGCCAACGCGCTCGAGGACCTCGACTGGTACGTCGTCGACAACCTGCCGCCCCAGATGCTGCCCGCCCTGGCTGGGATGATGACGACCGTCGGTCCCGGCGTGCACCGCCTGGCCGCCGTGGTGGACGTGCGCTCACGCGCCTTCTTCTCCTCCTTCATGCGCTACCTGGGCGAGCTGCGCGAGGCGGGCACCTCGGTGCGGCTCGTCTTCCTCGACGCCGACGGCGCCACCCTCGTGCGCCGCTTCGAGTCCTCACGCCGCCCCCACCCGTTGCAGGGCACCGGCACCATCCTCGACGGCATCGAGCACGAGCGCACCCTCCTGGCCGGCCTCAAGGGCATCGCCGACGAGGTCATCGACACCACACGCCTGTCCGTGCACGAGCTCGCCCGGCGGGTGCGCGAGGTGGTGGCCGCGGACGCCGAGCTGCCGCTGCGCGTGACGGTCATGTCCTTCGGGTTCAAGTACGGCCTGCCGATGGACGCCGACCACGTCCTCGACGTGCGCTTCATCCCCAACCCCTACTGGGTGTCCGAGCTGCGCCACCTCACCGGCCGTGACGCCCCTGTCGCGCAGTACGTCTTCCGGCAGGCGGGGGCCGCGGCCTTTGTCGATGGCTACGCCGACCTGCTGGCCCAGGCGCTGCCGCACTACGTGGACGAGCTCAAGCCGAACGTCACCATCGCCGTGGGCTGCACGGGCGGCAAGCACCGTTCGGTGGCCACGGTGGAGCGGGTGGGCGAGCGGCTGCGCACCCAGGGCTTCAGCGTCGTCACCCAGCACCGCGACCTCGGCAGGGAGTGAGGACACCGTGACAGCGACAACCCCCAGCCCCCACAGTGCCCAGACCCCGTCCGGCGCGGCGGGCCACGGGCACACCTCGGCCACCACCCTCGACGCCGAGGGCTGGCGCAGACGCGGCCAGGAGGGCCCTCGCGTGGTCGCCCTGGGTGGTGGGCACGGCCTGTCCGCCACCCTGCGGGCCCTGCGCCACGTGACGCACCGGCTCACCGCCGTCGTCACCGTCGCCGACGACGGCGGCTCCTCGGGACGGCTGCGCCAGGAGTTCGACTGCCTGCCCCCCGGCGACCTGCGCATGGCGCTGGCGGCCCTCACCGATGACTCCGAGTGGGGCCTGACGTGGCGCGACGTCCTGCAGCACCGCTTCGCCGGGGACGGCGAGCTCGACAACCACGCCCTGGGCAACCTCCTCATCCTCGCGCTGTGGCAGCTGCTGGGCGACGACGTCGAGGGACTGGACTGGGTGGGGCGCCTGCTGTCCATCCACGGCCGGGTCGTGCCCATGAGCTCGTCGCCGCTGGTGATCGAGGCGGACGTCGTTGACGGCCACCGGCGCTCCCGGGTGAGCGGGCAGGTGGCCGTCGCCACGGCGCGCGGACGCATCGAGAACGTGCGCCTGTGCCCGCCGGAGGCCGTCGCCCACCCGGTGGCCGTCGAGGCCATCGCCGAGGCGGACTGGGTCGTGCTCGGGCCGGGGTCGTGGTACTCCTCCGTCCTGCCGCACCTGGTGCTCGACTCGATGCGTGAGGCCCTCGTGAGCACCCGCGCCCGCAAGGTCCTCGTGCTCAACCTCACCGCCCAGAGGGGGGAGACCGAGGACATGACGCCCGCGGACCACGTGCGCGTGCTGCACGAGTACGCCCCCGGGCTGCGCCTGGACGTCGTCGTGGCCGACCCCTCCACCGTCGAGGACGTCGCCGCCCTGGAGGAGGCCGCCCGTCAGACGGGCGCTGTGCTGGTCCTGCGCCAGGTCCGCACGAGTGACGGCCTGGGTCACCACGACTCGCTGCGCCTGGCCGCAGCCTTCCGTGACTCCTTCGACGGCGTCGTCGCGGACCTGGGGGCGCCTGCGGCCCCGGAGGGCGCCGGTTGAGACGTTAACCTGCATCCTTGCCACAGCACACCCTGCCAGCCCCGACGAACAGGAGCCACCACATGTCGCTGACGGTGACCGTCAAGGACGAGCTGTCCCGTGTGGCACCCGGCACCCTTTCCCAGCGCCGCGCCGAGGTCTCCTCCATGCTGCGCTTCGCCGGCGGTCTGCACATCATCGGCGGGCAGATCGTCGTGGAGGCCGAGCTCGACCACGGGGGAGCGGTCCGGCGCCTGCACCGCGAGCTCAAGGACCTCTACAGCGTCGAGCCCGAGGTCATCGTCGTGCGCGGCGGCTCCCTGCACCGGGGCAACCGCTACGTCCTGCGCGTCAGTGAGCGAGGCAAGGACCTGGCGCGCCTGGCCGGCCTCGTTGACGGGCACGGCAGGCCCGTGCGCGGCATGCCCGTCGCCGTCGTCCAGGGCGGGCGCAGCGCGGCCGCGGCCGCCTGGCGCGGGGCCTTCCTCGCCCGCGGCTCGCTCACGGAGCCGGGACGCTCCTCCTCGCTCGAGGTCACCTGCCCCGGCTCCGAGGCGGCGCTCGCCCTGGTCGGGGCCGCCCGGCGCTTCGACATCGTCGCCAAGGCGCGTGAGGTGCGCGGAGCGGACCGCGTGGTGGTGCGCGACGGTGAGGCCATCGGCGTCCTGCTCGAGCGGATGGGCGCGGCCCAGGCCTACGCGGCCTGGGGGGAGCGGCGCTCGCGCCGCGAGACGCGCGGCACTGCCAACAGGCTGGCGAACTTCGACGACGCGAACCTGCGCCGCTCGGCCCGCGCGGCCGTCGCCTCCGGCGCCCGGGTCGAGCGCGCCTTCGAGATCCTGGGCGAGGAGGTCCCCGAGCACCTGCTCGAGGCCGGGCGCCTGCGCGTGGAGCACAAGCAGGCCTCGCTCGAGGAGCTCGGCCAGCTCTCGGACCCGCCGCTGACCAAGGACGCGGTGGCCGGGCGCATCCGCCGCCTGCTGGCCATGGCGGACAAGCGCGCCCACGAGCTGGGGGTGGCGGACACGGAGTCGGTGCTCACCCAGGACATGCTCGACCTGTGACCCGCCGGGCGGGGCGCCACGGCCACCCGCCCGCCCACGCCCGCCGGGGCACCCGTCGCCTGGGACCAGGGTCCCGGAGCCGCGGGCACGTCCCGGTGCGTGAGTGAGCCGCTGCGCCCAGGCAGGCCCTCGTGTTCGCCCCTGGCGTGCCAGGTGGTCGCGGTGCGGCCCGACGTGACGCTAGACTCCCCGGTGTCGGGACCCTGGTTCTGCCACCGGCTCCCGTAGGGCACACACGCTTGTGCCCTTCAGCTACAAGTACGTGCGCCGTCGGGCGTACTAGGAGGACACAAAGTGACCACCCGCGTTGGTATCAACGGCTTCGGCCGCATCGGCCGCAACTTCTTCCGCGCCTCCCTCGAGCAGGGTGCGGACATCGAGATCGTCGCCGTCAACGACCTCACCGACACCAAGACCCTCGCTCACCTCCTCAAGTACGACTCCATCCTCGGCCGCTTCACCGGCGAGGTCTCCTACGACGAGGAGTCCATCATCGTCAACGGCAAGACCATCAAGGTCCTTGCCCAGCGCGACCCCAAGGACCTGCCCTGGGGCGAGCTCGGCGTCGAGGTCGTCGTCGAGTCCACCGGCTTCTTCACCGACGGTGAGAAGGCCGCTGCCCACCTCGCCGCCGGCGCCAAGAAGGTCGTCATCTCCGCCCCCGCGAAGAACGTTGACGGCACCTTCGTCATGGGTGTCAACGAGGGCGACTACGACGGCGCGACGATGAACATCGTCTCCAACGCCTCCTGCACCACCAACTGCCTCGCCCCCCTCGCCAAGGTCCTCCACGAGAACTTCGGCATCGTGCGCGGCATCATGACGACGATCCACTCCTACACGGGTGACCAGCGCGTCCTCGACGCCCCGCACCGCGACCTGCGCCGCGCCCGCGCCGCCGCCCTCAACATGATCCCGACGAAGACCGGTGCCGCCCAGGCCGTCGCCCTCGTCCTGCCCGAGCTCAAGGGCAAGTTCGACGGCCTCGCCGTGCGCGTTCCCACCCCGACCGGCTCCCTCACCGACCTGACCTTCCAGGCCGAGAAGGAGGTCTCCGTCGAGTCCATCAAGGCCGCCGTCAAGGCCGCCGCCGAGGGCGAGCTCAAGGGCATCCTCAAGTACACCGAGGACCCGATCGTCTCCACCGACATCGTCGGCGACCCGCACTCCTCGATCTTCGACGCCACCGAGACCAAGGTCATCGGTGACCTCGTCAAGGTCCTGTCCTGGTACGACAACGAGTGGGGCTACTCCAACCGCCTCGTCGAGCTCACCGCCCTCGTCGGCTCCAAGCTCGCCTGAGCAGCGGGTACCCGCCGCATGAGCACCTGACGGTCCGACGCCCGTGCACGCCCACGCGTGCGCGGGCGTCGGACCGTCAGCAGCTCAGGCCTCGCCGCTCACCCGGCACCGACCACCACCACAACCAGCAGGTAAGAGGTTTCATGAAGACCATCGAGTCCCTGGGCGACCTCAAGGGCAAGCGCGTCCTCGTCCGCTCCGACTTCAACGTCCCGCTCGACGCTGACAAGAACATCACCGATGACGGCCGTATCCAGGCAGCACTCCCCACCCTCAGGACGCTGCTAGACGCCGGCGCCAAGGTCATCATCACCGCCCACCTGGGCCGCCCCAAGGGCCAGGTCAACCCGGACTACTCCCTCGCGCCCGTCGCCAAGCGGCTGGCGGAGGTCACCGGCGTCAAGGTCACCCTCGCCGAGGACACGGTCGGCGAGTCCGCCAAGGCCGCCGTCGCCGCCATGAGCGAGGGTGAGATCGTCCTGCTTGAGAACGTCCGCTTCAACGCCGCGGAGACGAGCAAGGACGACGCCGAGCGCGCCGCCTTCGCCGCCGAGCTCGCCGCCCTCGCCGACGTCTTCGTCTCCGACGGCTTCGGTGTCGTGCACCGCAAGCAGGCCTCCGTCTACGACGTCGCCAAGATCCTCCCGGCTGCCGCGGGCCTGCTCGTCAGCAAGGAGATCGAGTCGCTGTCCAAGGCCGTCACGGACCCCGAGCGCCCCTACACGGTGGTCCTCGGCGGCTCGAAGGTCTCCGACAAGCTCGGCGTCATCGCCAACCTCCTGTCCAAGGCGGACCGCCTGCTCATCGGCGGTGGCATGGCCTACACCTTCCTCGCGGCCCAGGGCCACGAGGTCGGCACCTCCCTGCTGGAGAAGGACCAGATCGACACGGTCAAGGGCTACCTCGCCACCGCCAAGGCCAACGGCGTCGAGCTGCTGCTGCCTGTTGACACCGTCGTCGCCCCGGTCTTCGCCGCGGACGCCCCCGCCACCGTCGTGGCCTCCGACGCGATCCCCGCCGACCAGATGGGCCTGGACATCGGCCCGAGGACGGCCGCCCTCTACGCTGAGGCCATTGCCACGTCCAAGACGGTCGTGTGGAACGGCCCCATGGGCGTCTTCGAGTTCGAGGCCTTCTCCGCCGGCACCAAGGCCGTGGCCAGGGCCATGAGCGAGTCCGACGCCTTCACGGTCATCGGCGGTGGCGACTCCGCCGCGGCCGTGCGCACGCTCGGCTTCGACGAGTCCACCTTCTCCCACATCTCCACCGGCGGCGGTGCCTCCCTCGAGCTGCTCGAGGGCAAGGTGCTGCCCGGCGTCTCCGTCCTGGAAGGCTGAAACACCATGAGCAACCGCACCCCGCTGATGGCGGGCAACTGGAAGATGAACCTCGACCACCTCGAGGCCAACCACCTCGTCCAGGGCCTGGCCATGGCCCTCAAGGACGCTGGTCACGACTACGCCAAGTGCGAGGTCCTCGTCATCCCCCCGTTCACGGACATCCGCACCGTGCAGACGATCGTCGAGGCCGACGACCTCAAGATCAAGTACGGCGCCCAGGACGTCTCCGTCCACGACAACGGTGCCTACACCGGTGAGATCTCCACCGCGATGCTCGACAAGCTCGGCGTCACCTACGTCGTCATGGGCCACTCCGAGCGCCGCGAGTACCACCAGGAGTCCGACGAGCTCGTCGGCGCCAAGGCCCGCAAGGTGCTCGACGCCGGCATGACGCCGATCCTGTGCTGCGGCGAGGCCCTCGAGGTCCGCAAGGCGGGCACGCACGTGGACTTCGTCCTGGGCCAGGTCCGTGCCGCGCTGGCGGGCTGGTCCGCCGAGGACGTCGCCAAGATCGTCATCGCCTACGAGCCCATCTGGGCCATCGGCACCGGTGAGACCGCCACAGCCGCCGACGCACAGGAGGTCTGCGGCGCCATCCGTGAGGCCCTGCGCGCCGACTACGGCGACGCCACCGCCGACACCACCCGCGTCCTGTACGGCGGCTCCGCCAAGCCGGACAACATCAAGGAGCTCATGGCCCAGCCCGACGTTGACGGCGCGCTCATCGGTGGCGCCTCGCTCAAGGCTGAGTCCTTTTCCGCCATGGCGGGCTTCTACGCCTGAGCCGCCTGGGCGAAGCCCGTGCGCTGACGCGCGCCCAACGCCCTGAGCAGCCCGAGCCGGTCTGGGCCCGGCCACCTTCCTGTGAGGTGGCCGGGCCCAAAACCCTTTGGCGGGGAAAGGGGGGGGGAGTCCTCCTCTCCACCTTTCCCCGTCACGAAGGACACCGCAGCATGGCCATCCTGGAGATCGTCCTCAAGATCCTCCTCGTGCTCTCGAGCGTCTTCCTCATCGCCACGGTCCTGCTGCACAAGGGACGCGGCGGCGGCCTGTCGGACATGTTCGGTGGAGGCTTCTCCTCAGCAGCCGGCTCCTCCGGCGTCGCCGAGCGCAACCTCAACCGCATCACCATCGGCGTCGGCACCGTCTGGGCCATCGCCATCGTCGGCCTGGGCCTGGTCTCCAGGTTCGCCTGAGCGCGCCCGCGGCCCCGACGACGTGGCTGGCGGTGCCGTCACCCATGCCCTGGGCGGCTACCTTGCCCACCTCAGGGTCGAGCGCGGTCTGAGCGCGAACACCCTGTCCGCCTACGAGCGCGACCTCGGCCGGTACGTCTCCTTCCTCGCCCAGCGTGGCGTGGAGGACCCCAGCGGCGTCACGGAGGCCGATGTCGCCGCCTTCCTCGAGGCCATCCGCACCGGCTCGGACGGTGGTCGTCCTCTGGCGGCCTCCTCCGCCTCCAGGACCGTCACCGCCGTGCGCGGCTGGCACCGCTTCCTCCTGGCTGAGGGCTCCACGAGTACCGACCCTGCGGCGGCCGTGCGCCCGCCGCAGGTGGGCCGGCGCCTGCCCAAGGCCCTGAGCGTCGAGCAGGTCCAGGCGCTGCTCGAGGCCACCAACACCGACGGCTCGGCCGCCGGCCTGCGCGACCGGGCCCTGCTCGAGCTGCTCTACGCCACGGGGGCGCGCATCTCGGAGGCCGTCGGCCTCGTCATCGATGACCTCGACCGGGACTCGGGCTGCCTGCGGCTGTTCGGCAAGGGGCGCAAGGAGAGGATCGTGCCCATGGGGCGCCTGGCCTGGGACGCCCTGGACGCCTACCTCGTCCAGGCCAGGCCCGTTCTCGCCGAGCGGGGACGGGGGGTGCCGGAGGTCTTTCTCAACACGCTGGGCCGGCCCCTGTCCCGTCAGTCCGCCTGGGGGGTGCTGCGTCAGGCGGCCGTGCGCGCCGGCCTGGACGAGGGCCTGCACGTGTCGCCCCACACGCTGCGTCACTCCTTCGCCACCCACCTGCTGGCAGGCGGGGCCGACGTACGCGTCGTGCAGGAGATGCTCGGCCACGCCTCGGTCACCACGACGCAGATCTACACGAGGGTCACGGTGGAGCACCTGCGCGAGGTCTACGCGACCAGCCACCCGCGTGCTTTCGGATAGGCTGCCCGTGTGAGTACCTCCAGCACGACGGACCGCCAGCAGCCCGGGCTCATTGACCTGCCCTCACAGGAGGGTGAGGGCAAGGTGTTCCCCGTGCCGGCGCCCCTGGAGGCCCACGGTCCCGCGCGTGTCATCTCCATGTGCAACCAGAAGGGTGGCGTCGGCAAGACGACGACGACCATCAACCTGGGCGCCTGCCTGGCCGAGTACGGCCGCAAGGTGCTCATCGTCGACTTCGACCCCCAGGGGGCCGCCTCCGCGGGCCTGGGCATCAACGCCAACGAGCTCGACACCACCGTCTACGACCTGCTCGTCGCCGCACGACCGGACGTGCGTCCCGTCATCCACCCGACCTCCACCCCCGGGCTCGACATCGTGCCGGCGAACATCGACCTGTCGGCGGCCGAGGTCCAGCTCGTCAACGAGGTGGCGCGCGAGCAGGCCCTGGCCCGTGTGCTGCGCCCCGTGCTCGACGACTACGACGTCGTCCTCGTCGACTGCCAGCCCTCTCTGGGCCTGCTCACCGTCAACGCCCTGACCGCCTCGCACGGCGTCATCATCCCGCTCGAGACCGAGTACTTCGCGCTGCGCGGCGTCGCCCTGCTGGTGGAGACCGTTGACCGTGTGCGTGACCGTCTCAACCCCCGTCTGCAGATCGACGGCATCCTGGCCACCATGGTGGACCACCGCACCCTGCACTCACGTGAGGTGCTCGAGACCCTCAGCAAGGCCTTCGGCGACCAGCTCTTCGACACCCGCATCCGCCGCACCGTCAAGTTCCCCGACGCCTCCGTGGCCGCCGAGCCCATCACCACCTACGCGCCCACCCACGCCGGCGCCGAGTCCTACCGCCGCCTGGCGCGCGAGCTCATCGCCCGCGGCGATGTCGCCTGAGCCGCCGGGCCTGACCACGCCCACGTCGGGCGGGCCGGCTCCGGCCGCCGCCCAGGAGGATGTCGCGGGTCCTCAACGGGTCCCGGGGTTCCGCGTGAGCCTGGAGCAGTTCGAGGGACCCTTCGACCTCCTGCTCACCCTCATCGCCCGCCGTCGCCTCGACGTCACCGAGCTCGCCCTGGCGGAGGTCACGGACGAGTTCCTCGCGCACATGCGGGCCGACTGGGACCTGGGGCACGCCAGCGAGTTCCTCGTCGTTGCCGCGACACTGCTGGCGCTCAAGGCCCACCGGCTGCTCCCGCACGATGGCGAGGAGGAGGACGACGAGGACCTTGAGCTCCTGGAGGCCCGCGACCTGCTCTTCGCCCGGCTCCTGCAGTACCGGGCCTACAAGCAGGCGGCGGCCCACCTGCGTGAGCGTGCCGACAGCGCCCAGCGCTCCCACCCGCGCGTCGTCGGCCTGGCACCCGAGCTCGCCGCCCTGCTGCCGAGCCTCGTGTCCACGCTGGGCGCCGAGGACCTCGCCCGTGTGGCCGCCCAGGTGCTCTCCCGGCGCCTGGAGGACGGCGTCCAGACCGTCCACCTGCACGAGGCCGTGCCCGTGGCGCAGCAGGTGGGCCTCATCGCCCTGAGGCTGCGGCGCCACGGCTCGCTCACCTTCACACAGATCGCCGCCGACGCCGACCACCGGGCTGTGGTCGTCGCCCGCTTCCTCGCCCTGCTCATCCTGTACCGCCAAGGCAGCGTCGATCTCGACCAGGACCAGCCGATGGACGAGATCACGGTCACGTGGTGCGGCACCGAGGAGGACCTCACGGGCATCATGGACCCAGACCTCGAGGAGGAGTTCGCATGAGCGAGAGCACGCAGGGGCTTCGGAGCACCCGGCTCGACCGCCTCCTGGGCGTCACCACCGCCGGCCGTGGCGCCGCGGACCCCACGACGAGGGCCACCGAGGTCTTCTTCGAGCAGGCCAGCCTCAGCGCGGTGCCCGACGCCCAGCTGCGGGCCGCCGCCGAGGCCGTCCTCATCGTCGCCGACGAGCCCGTGACCACCGCGGCCCTCGCCGAGGCCCTGGGCACTGACGAGCACGAGACCGAGGCCCTGCTGGAGTCGCTGGCCGCCGAGTACGAGGGGCGTGGCGGCGACCCCGCCGTGGCGCCGCGTGGTTTCGTCCTGCGCCGGGCGGCTGGCGGCTGGCGGCTGGCCTCCGCACCGCTGTTCCACGACCTCGTCGAGCGCTTTGTCGTGGGTGGCGCCACCTCGCGCCTGTCACAGGCGGCGCTCGAGACCCTGGCCGTTATCGCCTACCGTCAGCCCGTCAGCCGGGGGCGTGTCGCCGCGGTGCGAGGTGTCAACGTCGATGGCGTCGTGCGCACGCTGCACGCCCGCGGTCTCATCGAGGAGGCCGGGCAGGAGCCCTCCGGGGCGCACCTGTACCGTACGACCCGCGAGTTCCTCGAGTTCCTCGGGCTCAACTCCCTGGACGAGCTGCCCCCGCTCGCCCCCTACCTTCCCGACGCCTCCGCCCTCGCCGAGATCGACGACGAGGCCGGGCAGCGCGCCGCCGACCCCACCCACCGCAGGAGCCCCGCATGACCCCCACCCGCCGTGACCGGCGACCCACGCGTCCCGCCCGCCGTCCGGGCACCGACCGCAGTGAGTCCGACCTCGTGCCCACCGGCGCGCTCGGTGCTGAGGAGTTCTACGACGACGACGACCTCGAGGAGCTCGACGAGCAGGCCGACGCCGGGCTCCTGGCCCGATTCGACGCCGAGGCCATCGGTGAGGACGAGGAGGCCGCGATCCTCACCGCCCGCCACCACTCGGGCCGTGGGGGAGAGGCGGATCCCCACGTCGAGCACGGCGAGCGCCTCCAGAAGGTCCTGGCCCACGCGGGCGTGGCCTCGCGGCGCGCCTGCGAGAGCCTCATCGCCTCCGGCCGTGTGAGCGTCGATGGCGTGGTCGTCACGGAGGTCGGGGTGCGCGTTGACCCCCTCGCCCAGGAGATCCGGGTGGACGGCACCCGCATCCTCACCAACCCCGATGTCATCACCGTGATGCTGCACAAGCCGGCCGGGGTCGTCACCACCATGGAGGACCCTCAGGGCCGTCCCACGGTCGCCGAGCTCGCTGACCAGTACGTCACCGAGCACGCTGAGGAGATCGAGCACCCCGAGTCCGTGCGCCTGGTGCACGTCGGCCGCCTGGACGCCGAGACCGAGGGTCTCATCCTGCTGTCCAACGACGGCGAGCTCGCCCACCGGCTCATGCACCCGCGCTACGAGATCTCCAAGACCTATGTCGCCATCGTCGAGGGCGAGGTCGAGCACTGGGTGCCGCGCAAGCTTAAGCGCGGCATCGAGCTTGAGGACGGGCCCGCCCAGGCGGACAGGGTCGTCGTCAAGGACTCCGGGCCGGCCGGATCCATCGTCGAGATCACGCTCCACTCGGGGCGCAACCGGGTCGTGCGGCGGATGCTCGACGCCGTCGGCCACCCGGTGGTGCGTCTGGCCCGCACCCGCCTGGGCCCGCTGACCATCGGCTCCCTCAAGCCGGGGCAGATGCGCCGCCTCACCGGCGATGAGGTCGCCGCCCTGCAGAAGGAGGTCGGGCTGTGACATCGGGCGCCGTGCCACCGACGAACCCTCATGCCGTCGTGTCAACCACCGGTCCGGTGCTCATCGTCGGCACCGGCCTGCTCGGCACCTCCCTCGCGCTGGCGCTGACCGCCGCCGGCGTCGAGGTCCAGCTCGAGGACACCTCACCGACCTCCCTGGCCCTCGCCCGCGACATGGGGGCCGGGAGGGTCCGCGGGGCCTCCAGCCCCGAGCCCCGGCTCGTCGTGGTCGCCACCCCACCCGATGTCGCCGCCGACGTCGTGCTGCGCTCGCTCGACGCGCACCCCGGTGCCGTCGTCACGGATGTCGCCAGCGTCAAGGACCGGGTGCGGGCGGAGGTCCTCGCCCATGCGGGCGAGCACGCGCGCCGTTACGTGGGCTCCCACCCCATGGCGGGCCGTGAGCGCTCCGGTGCCGCCGCCGCCGACTCCGACCTGTTCGTGGGGCGCCCGTGGGTCATCGTCGCCGAGGGCGCCGGACCCGACGCCGAGCTCGCCGTGCGCAACCTCGCCGTGGACGTCGGCGCCACCCCCATCCGCATGGGCGCCACCGAGCACGACGCGGCGGTCGCCGCCGTCAGCCACCTGCCCCAGCTCATGTCCTCCCTGCTGGCGGCCCGCCTGGAGACGCTGCCCGAGAGCGCCCTGGCCCTGGCGGGGCAGGGGCTGCGCGACACGACCCGCATCGCGGCCTCGGACCCGCGCCTGTGGGCCGCGATCCTCGTGGGCAACGCCGGTCCCGTCTGCGAGCTGCTGCGTCAGGTGCGTGGCGACCTGGACACCCTCATCCGGGGTGTCGAGCAGGTGGCGCTGGATCCCGACGGCGAGCAGTATGCCGCCCACGGCGGGGTGGAGACGATTGCGCCGGGTGCCGTTGGGGCTGTCGTCGACGTCATGGGACGGGGTAACGCCGGGCGTGCGCGCATCCCGGGAAAGCACGGTGGCGCGCCCAGCCGCTACGCCGAGGTCCAGGTCCTCGTGCCGGATGCCGCTGGCTCCCTGGGCCGCCTGTTCTCGGACGTCGGGGAGGCGGGTGTCAACATTGAGGACTTCTCCATGGAGCACTCCGCCGGCCAGAGTGTGGGGGTGGCCGTGCTGTCGGTGGTGCCCAGCGCCTCCCAGGCGCTGGAGGAGGCCCTGGACGCGCGCGGCTGGCGGGTCGTCGTGGTGGGCTGAGCCGGGCGCGCCGGCGCACGGGCGTGCACGATCTCATGGGCGCCGCAGCGGGTGATGCCCGTGGCGTCATGGCAGGCTTAGCCGCGGATCGTCATCGCACCCCGCCCGGGGTGCCCAGCAGGAGGCCACCCATGGGAATTGTCGTCGCCATCGACGGACCGAGCGGATCGGGTAAGTCCACCGTCTCCAGGCGCGTCGCCGCCGAGCTGGGCCTGGCCTACCTCGACACCGGCGCCATGTACCGCGCCGCCGCCTGGTGGTGTGAGCGCACCGGCATCGACCTGGGCGCCGACGACGTCGAGGCCGGGGCCGTCACCCGCGCCGTCGAGACGATGCCGCTGGAGATGGGCCTGGACCCCGAGGCCCCCGGCGTCGTGTGCGACGGCATCGACATCGCCGAGGCCATCCGTGAGCCGCATGTCGCCGCCGTCGTCTCCACGGTCGCCACGAACCTCGACGTGCGTGCCGAGATGGCCCGGCTCCAGCGCGCCATCATCCACGCCGAGGCCCGGGGCGCCGCCTCCTCCTTCTCCGGCGGGGCCGGCATCGTCGCCGAGGGCCGTGACATCACCACCGTCGTCGCGCCTGACGCTGACGTGCGCCTGCTCATCACCGCCAGTGAGGAGGCCCGCCTCGCCCGCCGCGCCGGGGACCTGGAGGCCGCCGGCAAGGACGTGGACGCCGCCGCCCTGCGCGACCAGGTGCTGCGCCGCGACCGCGACGACGCCACCGTCTCGCAGTTCCTCACCGCCCCCGAGGGCGTCACCCTCGTGGACACGAGCGACATGGACCTGCCCGAGACCGTCGAGCACGTCATCGACCTCATTGAGACCGCGGTGGATGAGGTGGCCGCCCGCGACGCCGAGGACGAGCTGCGCGCCCAGGCCCTGCGCGCCGGGCTGGAGGACTACGAGCTCGACGAGGAGGACCTGGCCCTGCTCGAGGGCGGCGAGGTCCCCCAGGCCGAGGACGGCCTGGACTCCGGCCTTCCCGTCCTGGCCGTCATTGGACGGCCCAATGTCGGCAAGTCCACCCTCGTCAACCGGGTGCTGGGCCGACGCGTCGCCGTCGTCCAGGACACCCCGGGTGTCACCCGCGACCGTGTCTCCTACCCGGCCGAGTGGGCGGGGCGGCGCTTCACCATCGTGGACACCGGCGGCTGGGAGCTCGACGTCGAGGGCCTGGACTCCGCGGTCGCCACCCAGGCGGAGGTCGCCGTGGAGATGTCCGACGCCGTCATCCTCGTCGTTGACGCCACGGTCGGCATCACGGAGACCGACGCGCAGGTGGTGCGCATGCTGCGTCGCAGCGGCAAGCCGGTTGTCCTGGCCGCCAACAAGGTCGACTCGCCCGCCCAGGAGGGAGACGCCGCCGCCCTGTGGAACCTGGGGCTCGGCGAGCCCTACGCCGTCTCGGCCCTTCACGGGCGCGGCTCGGGTGAGGTGCTCGACGCTGCCATGGCGGTCCTGCCGGAGGTCTCCGCCGTCGCGGGGCCCAGCCCCGAGGAGGGGTCCTTGCACCGCATCGCGCTCGTCGGGCGGCCCAACGTGGGCAAGTCGAGCCTGCTCAACTCCATCGCCGGCAGCCAGCGCGTTGTCGTCAACGAGCTCGCCGGCACCACCCGCGACCCCGTGGACGAGGTCATCGAGCTCGACGGGCGCCAGTGGCTGTTCATCGACACGGCAGGCATCCGCCGCCGCGTGCGCCAGACCCGCGGCGCCGACTACTACGCCGTGCTGCGCACCCAGGGGGCGATCGAGAAGGCGGAGGTCGCCGTCGTCCTCCTCGATGCCTCTGAGCCCGTGAGCGAGCAGGACGTGCGCGTCATCCAGCAGGTGGTCGACGCCGGGCGCGCCCTCGTGCTCGTCAACAACAAGTGGGACCTGGTGGACGAGGACCGCCAGAAGATGCTCGCCTGGGAGACCGAGCACGACCTCGCCCACGTCGCCTGGGCGCCGCACATCAACCTGGCGGCCCGCACCGGCTGGCACACGAACCGGCTCGTGCGCGCGCTCGACGCCGCCCTGGAGGGCTGGACCACGCGTATCCCCACCGGACGGCTCAACGCCTTCCTGGGGGAGATCCAGGGCGCGACCCCGCACCCACTGCGCGGCGGCAAGCAGCCGCGCATCCTCTTCGCCACCCAGGTGCAGACGGCACCGCCGCGCATCGTCCTGTTCACCACCGGCTTCCTCGACGCGGGCTACCGCCGCTTCATCGAGCGCAGGCTGCGCGAGGAGTTCGGCTTCGTCGGCTCCCCGGTCCAGATCGGGGTGCGGGTGCGCGAGAAGCGCGATCGCAGGCGCTGAGACCGGCGGCGGGCCTGGGACGAGGCGACGCTGCGCCCGTTGTCAGGCAGCTGCTCAGAAGAACAGGATGCTGGCAAGGAAGGCGGGCACTGAGACCAGCGCGGTGACGATGACGGCCAGCCAGGCGTCCGCGGACGACGGAGGCGGGGTGTGCCCTCGCGCCCGCCAGAACCTGCGCACGGTACGCAGCTGCCAGACCAGGAGCAGCACCATCCCGATGGCCATGACGATCGTGATGGGGTTGTAGACGGTGGTCGTCGTCGTGCAGTGCCACGGGCGAGCACAGTCGCCGGGGACGGTCCGCACGTTCCTGCTGGCCATGACGAGCGCCGCCAGGGCCTGACAGGCCATGACGGCGGAGATCGCGGCGACCACGAGGAGGGTCGTGTGGCGCGGGTGGCTCGCAGGCTTCACGGGGCCGGGCTGCGACGAGGGCGACGGGGTGGTGGGGACCATGCGGGCACCGTAGGCCCGGTCGTGGTCCCCGGCCATGGGGACACCGGTCCTGAGAGCGCCGACGACGCCGGGCCCAGCGGCCGGTCCAGGACGGGGCTTGAGCCTCACACGGTGGCAGGTCCTACGGTGGGGCACATGATCGACCACATCTCGCTTCCCGTCACTGTGCCCGCCGTCTCCACCGACTTCTACACCCAGGCGCTGGCCCCGCTCGGCTACACCGTCGTCATGGAGCTGGGGCCCGTGCGCGCCCTGGGGGCCGCGGGGGAGTCGGGCCAGGCCGCCCCCGAGCTGTGGCTCGTGCGGGAGCAGCGGCCCACGACCATCCACCTGGCGCTGGCGGCCGCGAGCCCGGAGCAGGTGGACGCCTTCCACGCGGCGGCGCTGGCGGCGGGCGGCCGGGACAACGGCGGCCCCGGCGAACGCGCCCACTACCACCCCGGCTACTACGCCGCCTTCGTCCTGGACCCCGACGGTCACAACATTGAGGCCGTCTGCCACAACGGCCCCGTGGGGCAGGTGCCGGCCTGAGATACCTGAGGGTCGGCCGGCACCCGCCGGTCGGCTCAGGCGGGGGAGCCGGAGTCCTGGGCGGCTGAGCAGTCAGCCGCTCAGGCGGCGCCCCTGCGAGCGCATCGTGCACCTGCTGCGCTGGGTGTGGCTACCGCGCTGGGACCTGCCCGCCGAAGAGAGACTCGCCCAGGAGGTCCTGCCCTTCCCGGCCTCGAACCTTGTCGTCGAGCCCACCGGAACGAGTCTGCGCGGCCCGACGACGGGCGTGTCCACGCGGGTGCTCGAGGGAAGCGGGTGGGCTGTCGGGGCACTGCTGCGGCCCGCGGGTCTGAGCGGCCTCGGGATCGGGCCCGCCTCGATCCGTGACAGCGGGTGTCCGTTTCCCGATGCCGCTCTGTACTCCGGTGTTGTGGAGGCCATGGGGTGTGCGAACCCGGATGAGGGCAGGCGGCAGGCGGCGGAGCTCATGATCGCGTGGCTCGCTGAGCGTGCCGGGGACCCCGACGCCGCCGCCCTGAGCGCCAACGACCTGGAGGACCTTGTCGCGGGGGAGCGGTCGATCGTGCGGGTCGAGCAGCTGGCTCAGCGCCTGGGCATGTCGGTGCGCGGTGTCCAGCGGCTGACACAGAGGTACATCGGGCTGGCACCGCTGGCGGTCATACGTCGCTACCGTCTGCAGGAGGCGGCGCTGAGGCTACGTGAGGAGAGCGGATACTCCATCGCCGAGGTCGCCGCCGACTTGGGCTATGCCGACCAGGCGCACCTGAGCAGCGACTTCCGCAAGGTGCTCGGCCTGAGCCCCGGCGCGTACCGGGACAGGCACGACTAGGTGCTACGAGATGTCACCGGGCTCGTCCTCGGGAGAGGGGCGCCCGGCCGACGCCGTGCCATGATGGCTGGGTTGATCCAGCGGACATGAGGCAGAATCCACCCACGAAGAACGAGGAAACTGAAACCATCGTGGTGTCGAGCATCGTCATCCCGACCTTTGGCATCGCCGGAGTGTGAGCGACCGTGTGGGCCATACCGCAACGGCTGGGCCGGGCAGCCGAGCCCGGTCTCGGGGAGTCCAGTCCGTCCTGCGCAGAGACAGTCTGCCGGGAGCTATCCGCCCAGCGAAGGATCGTCTAGGAGCTACCAGCGGCATCGGAGGGCTTGTCCGGCTCGGGGGAGCCCTCCTCGATGACCTCTCCCTTGTCATTACAACGAGCCCACCGGGCGCCTTCCGGCAGTCCGGTCTCATCATCCACTAGCTCGCGTGGAATACCAGTCGGTCCTGCTGATCGGTTGAAGGTCGCGCGCTCTAAGTGGGCGTCGTAGTTGAAGGTCGTGTCCCAGAAGCTGGTGTTGGCGTTGAAGGTCGCACCCCAGAAGAAGGTGTAGGTGTTGAAGGTCGCACCCCAGAAGTTGGTGTTGGCGTTGAAGGTTGATTCCTGGAAGCTGGTGTTGGCGTTGAAGGTCGCACCCCAGAAGAAGGTGTCGGCGTTGAAGGTTGATTCCTGGAAGCTGGTGTTGGCGTTGAAGGTCGTGTCCCAGAAGCTGGTGTTGGCGTTGAAGGTCGCGCCCCGGAATGTGACGTGGGCGTCGAAGGACGCACCTCGGAAGATAGCGAAGGTATTAAACGTCGCGCCCTGGAAGGACACGTCGGACGCCAACGTTACGCCTGTGAAATTCAAGGATTCAGTGATCACGGCGTCGTGAAGGCCAATGGTGCAGTCGCACCAGAGTTGATCGTCGTCGACGTCCTGAGTGACCGCGCCGTGAGTGTCCGTCTTTTCTCGGCGCTTGCGCAGATGCCTGCTGAGAACCTCCAGGACAGTAGACTCGACAGCGCCATCGTTGCTCACGTACACCTTCTCGGATGTGGTCTCGCCATCCTCAGTGTTCGTGTCGGTGATCGTCTCCCATGTCCCGCGCGGCGTCCGCAGGTAGCCGCAGAGGATGTTGACGACACGCTGCCGGTAGCCGCCGCGGTAGGTGTCGGCGACGTCGGCGAGGGCGTACACCCCGGCGATCCTCACCTGCGGGGATTCGCTTCCCAGCTGCTGCACGGCGTTGAGCAGCTTCTGCTCGGCCTTCTCCTGCTCGATGTCCTTCCTGGCAAGTTCTGCGGCCCTCTCGGCGCGCTCGGCGCTGGCACGCTCGCGGTACTTGATGACGAGGTATCCGGTTCCTCCGATGCCACCGATGGTGGTCAGCGACACCTTGACGATGTCCAGCGGGCCAGCCTTGTCACCAGCACTTCGCCAGTTCGTCAGCCACCGCTGCCAGGACCAGGACGGACCCTCTCCCCAGAGCCACCCCAGCACTGTGAACACAGCGAGCGCCAGCACCACCCACAGGAGAATGGTCCAGAAGAGCGGCCAGGATCCGACATGGGATTCCGTGGAGCGGTTCCTGTTGGACGTGTCGGCCTTCTCACCGCGCTTGCTGCTCACGACCGCATGCTACCGATCATCGGGTCTCCGGGTGCCGCTGCGGCTGGCGCTAGGTGTGGGTACTCCGCTAGGCAGGGAGCACCTCGACGACGTTGCCCTTGTCGTCGAAGCGCGCCCACGAGGCGCCCGGGGGCAGGCCGGTCTTCTCGAGCCCCAGGTCCGGTGGGAAGGCGATGGCGATGCCCGGATCACGCCTGGCGCGGTCGTTGAACAGGCAGTCGGTCATGGCAGCGCCAGGGGAGAACCCCGTGTCAAGGAAGACGGCGTCGCCCGCGAAGGACGCGCCCTTGGGCTCGCCCCCGTAGAAGCACGCCTCCTGGAAGTACGCACCCCGGGCGAAGACCGTCCCCACCAGGTCCGGAGGTGCGTCGAAGCTGGTCCATTTGAAGTAGCTGTCACCCTGGAACCGGGCGCTGCGGAAAGAGATCGCGTCCTCGAAGACGGCGAACGCGAAGACAGCGTCGTAGTGGAACAGCGTGTTCGAGAACGATGTCGTGGCACCGAACATGGCGTTCTCGAAGGTGGCCATCTACCGGAACTCGGCACCCGACAGGTCGGCCGTGTCGTGGAAACGGGCCCCGAGGAACACGATGTCGTCGCTCAGGCGAGCGTTCTTGAACGAGGCCCTGCCCATGAAGTCCGTCTCCCTGAACAGGCAGCCGCGAGCGAACTGGGCGTCCTGGAAGGTTGCGGCGGCGTCGAAACGGGCTCCCCAGAACTCTGCCCGCTCCCGGAACGAGGCGCCCGCGAAGGAGACGGTTCCATGGAACCAGGCACGAGTGAAGTCGGCCAGGAGGAAGGAGGTGCGGGTGAAGTCCGCACCCTCGAGAAGCCTCGCGTCGCGCAGACTCATCTTGCCGTTGATCGTCAGGTGGTCGAAGTCGACCCGTTCGGCCAGGATCGCGCCGTCCAGGTTGAAGCTGCATTCGCACCACAGCTGATCGTCCTCGACCTCCTGGGTGACGGCCTCGCAGGCCCCGGTGGCGTCGCGACGCCGTCTCAGGTGCCTGCGCATCTCCTCCAGCACCAGGGACTCAACAGGCTGGTCGAGACTGACGAAGGTCGTTGTCGGCCCCACCCAGTCGGCCCCGCCCGACGTTTCGACGTCGTACGTGTAGGACCCTCGCTGGCGGCGCAGATAGTCGCACAGGGCATCCACCACACGCTGCCGGTACGTCCAGCGGTAGGTGTCGGCCACCTCGATAAGAGCGCGGACTCCCTCCAGCTTCTGCTCGACCAGGCGCCCGGACAACTGCGCCATCGCCGCCTCGAACCGGTGGTCCGCCTCCTCGGCCTCGGCCGGGGTGAGCCCACTCGTCATCATGAACTGCTGCGTGCCCGCCCACCGGCGCAACCTGATGAGGAGGAACCCGGAGACCACGACGACGA
Source organism: Actinomyces sp. W5033 (assembly GCF_051303165.1). Taxonomy (NCBI): domain Bacteria; kingdom Bacillati; phylum Actinomycetota; class Actinomycetes; order Actinomycetales; family Actinomycetaceae; genus Actinomyces; species Actinomyces sp. W5033. The sequence goes on from NZ_JBPPGD010000001.1 coordinate 198,330, forward strand.
GCACCGTCGGCACGAGCACCATGAGGGTGTCCAACGGAGTCGCGGGGGCGCGCTCGCCCTGCCACGCGGCCAGCAGACGCTGCGACGTCCACAGTCCGCCATCGCCGGTGACCCATCCCGCGAGCGTGAACGCAGCCAGGACGACGGCCGCCCAGACGAGGACGGCACGAAGGAGAGGCAGGCTCCCGAACCACAGGGCCACCCGATGAGCCAGGGGCTGTCCTGCTCGTGGCTCGCTACTACTCGTGGACATCTGTGTCCCTTCCTGTGCGCTTACTGCCGGCACCGGCATCGTATCGACCGTGCGCCCGCCCGGCGGCGCCCGGCCGGGAGCGGGACCGCCCGTCGGCACGGACCCGGCCGCCCACGCCAGAGGACAAAACGGACTGACGACGGCGACCACGGGACGGTGCTGGGGACTCGCCGCTAGGCTACGAACATGCTGACTCCGGTTGACCCCACCACCACACCCGCCTGGACGACCCTCACCAAGCTGCACGCCGACCTGCGGCCGGACCTGCGCACCTGGTTCGCCCAGGACCCGCAGCGCGCCGAGCGCTTCTCCTACGAGCTCGGCGACCTCTTCGTTGACCTGTCCAAGAACCTGCTGACCGACGAGGTGCGTGACGCCCTGGCCGCCCTGGCCGAGCAGGTCGACGTGCCCGGCCGCCGTGACGCCATGTACGCCGGCGAGCACATCAACGTCACCGAGGACCGGGCCGTCCTGCACACCGCCCTGCGCCGCCCCGCCACGGACGCTCTCGCCGTCGACGGTCAGGACGTCGTCGCCGACGTGCACGCGGTGCTCGAGCGCGTCTACGCCTTCGCCGAGCGCGTGCGCTCGGGCCAGTGGACGGGTGTGACCGGCAAGCGCATCACCACGGTCGTCAACATCGGCATCGGCGGCTCCGACCTCGGCCCCGTCATGGTCTACGAGGCCCTGAGGCCCTACGTCCAGGACGGCCTGGAGTGCCGCTTCATCTCCAACATCGACCCGGCGGACTGCGCCGAGAAGGTCAAGGACCTCGACCCCGAGACCACCCTGTTCATCATCGCCTCCAAGACCTTCACCACCCTGGAGACGCTGACCAACGCGCGCATGGCCCGCGACTGGTTCCTCACCGCCCTCGAGGCCAAGGGCATCAGCACCGAGGGCGCCATCGCCAAGCACTTCGTCGCCGTGTCCACCGCCCTGGACAAGGTCGCCGCCTTCGGCATCGACCCGGCCAACGCCTTCGGCTTCTGGAGCTGGGTGGGCGGGCGCTACTCCGTGGACTCCGCCGTCGGCACGGTCCTCGCCGTCGCCATCGGCCCGGACGGCTTCCGCGACTTCCTCGCCGGCTTCCACGCCGTCGACGAGCACTTCGCGACCAAGCCCCCGGCCGAGAACGTCCCCATGCTCATGGGCCTGCTCAACGTCTGGTACGTCAACTTCTTCCAGGCGGCCACGCACGCCGTCCTGCCCTACGCCCAGTACCTGCACCGCTTCCCGGCCTACCTGCAGCAGCTGACGATGGAGTCCAACGGCAAGAGCGTGCGCTGGGACGGCACGCCCGTGACCACCGCCACCGGTGAGGTCTTCTGGGGTGAGCCCGGCACCAACGGCCAGCACGCCTTCTACCAGCTCATCCACCAGGGCACCCAGCTCATCCCCGCGGACTTCATCGCCGTGGCCACCCCGCAGCACCCGGTCAAGGACGGCGAGGTGGACGTGCACGAGCTGTTCCTGTCGAACTACCTCGCCCAGACGGCGGCCCTGGCCTTCGGCAAGACGGCCGAGGAGGTGCGTGCCGAGGGCACGCCCGAGGAGATCGTCCCCGCCCGCGTCTTCGCGGGCAACAGGCCGACGACGTCGGTCCTGGCCCCGGCGCTCACCCCCTCGGTGGTGGGCCAGCTCATCGCCCTGTACGAGCACATCACCTTCACTCAGGGCATCGTGTGGGGCATCGACTCCTTCGACCAGTGGGGCGTTGAGCTGGGCAAGAAGCTGGCCCTGGAGATCGCCCCGGCCGTCCAGGGCGACGAGGCGGCCCTTGAGGCCCAGGACTCCTCGACCCAGCAGCTCATCCGCCGCTACCGCGCCGAGCGCCGCTGAGGGCGCACCGGGGTCCCGGCGTGCCGGTTGGTGGGCGGTGACGGGGGTCACCGCCCACCGATTTCGGCCCTGAGCCTCTCATGGGCTAAGGTTCTTCTCGTTCCAAGCGGGCGGTGTCCGCGAGGCAACGGGCTGTGGCGCAGTTTGGTAGCGCACTTGACTGGGGGTCAAGGGGTCGTGGGTTCAAATCCCGCCAGCCCGACCAGGAAATAGACGAGCGACGCCCGGGCCTCCACGATGGGGCTCCGGGCGCCGCTCGTTGCTGTTCGGCAGTCAGTGCCCGTGGGTGACCAGTCCTAGGTAGAAGCCGAGCACCCGGCGGGCGCTGCTGTGGGCCGCCGCGGTGCTACCCGGTGCTCGACGGCGCTACTCGCAGCCCGGTGCCCCGCCCTGGAGGGCACTGACGGCCTGGCGCCGCCAGGAGCCGACCAGATGGGTGTTGACCAGCCCGATCGCCTCCATGAGCGCGAAGACCGTCGTCGGGCCGACGAAGCGGAACCCGCGCCGTTTGAGCTCGCGGGCCAGCGCCTGCGACTCGGCGCAGCGGGTGGGCACCTGCGCGAGGGTGCGTGGCGCCAGAGCGGTGGCCGGCCGGTAGGACCACACCAGCCCGGCCAGACCACCCTCGACGTCCTCGGCCTCACGCAGGGCCAGCGTGGCCCGCGCGTTGCTCACCGTCGCCTCGATCTTGGCCCGGTTGCGCACGATCCGCGCGTCACCCAGCAGCCGCTCGACGTGCTCGGGGCCGAAGGAGGCGACGACGTCGGGATCGAAGCCCGCGAAGGCCTCGCGGAAGGCCGGGCGCTTGCGCAGGATCGTCACCCACGACAGCCCCGACTGGAAGGCCTCCAGGCTCACACGCTCGAAGACCCCGCGCTCATCGCGCACGGGCACGCCCCACTCCGTGTCGTAGTACTCGCGCAGCAGCGGATCGGTGGCTGCCCACACCGGCCGCCACAGGCCGTCCTGCCCGCGCACGAGGTCGGCGCCACGAGGGCTCGACGGCTGAGGGGCACTGCTCACGGCACCATTATCGGCCCGCCGGCGGGCCCGCCCAGGTTCCGGCAGCGAGCCGTCTAGGACGCCAGCGCCGACCGGAAGGCCTCCTCCAGCTCGCCGTTGAGCAGGGCCATGAGCGAAGGCTCCACCTTCGTCACCTCGCGGTCGTAGGTCATCAGGCCGTTGGTCTCCCGCTCGACGTCACTGACCTGCGTGTACGTGCAGGCCGTCAGGCCACGGCGGGCCAGGGGGATGAGCTGCTCTCGGTACAGGCGCGTCATCGCCTCGGCCAGCGCCCCGGCGTCGGCACTGAATCCGTAGCCGAACTGCGGCTCGTCACGCCACACGTGCCCGGGCACGGCCAGGTTGAGGCCCCCGAGCTCGGACAGGTAGTACGGGCGGCGGTCACGCCGCGGCGCCGGACGCAGCCTCAGCACGTAGCGGTGGCGTGAGCGCAGGTCCCCGCCACCCTGGTCGAACCAGCCGGAGACGGCGTCCACGAGGCGGGTGGGGTCCAGGCGCCGCACTGCGGCCTCGGCCAGACGGCTGTCGAACTGTCCCCACCCCTCGTTGAAAGGCACCCACATGATGACGGACGGGTGGCAGCGCAGGTGACGCACCATTGCGGCGAGCTCACGCGCGAACTGCGCCCGGTCCGCCGCCCGGCCGCGCCCGGTCCACTGGTGAAAGAGCCTTGAGCGGTCCGGGACCGTGAGTCCCAGCGCCTGGACGACTCCTGAGGCGCGGATACCTAGCGGTGCCCGGCCGCCGGAGACCATGTCCTGCACCACCATGAGCCCCAGCCGGTCGCACAGGTGGTAGAAGCGGCGGCTCTCGACCTTGGTGTGCACGCGCACCGCGTTGAAACCCATCTTCTTGAGCGTGCGCAGGTCGCGCTCGATCGCGTCCTCATCGGGCGGGGTCATGCCCGACGATGGCCAGTACCCCTGTGACAGGGGCGCGTTGACGAGCACCGGCTCCCCGTTGAGCAGGACCCTGCGGTTCCTGCCGCTGCCGCCCTCGGGGCCCACGCCCACCGAGCGCAGGCCAGCCCAGCTGGACACCTCGTCCTCGTCCACGCGCACCCTCACCCGGTACAGGGCGGGGGAGCGGGGGCTCCACAGCTGCGGCCGCTCGACCGGCACCCGGGTCCAGGTGCCGGTGCGCCCCGTCGTCACGGTCTCGTCACCGTCGGCAGACACCAGGGTCAGCTCGCAGCGCGTGGGCCCCACACCGTCGGTGTCCACCCGGACCCTGAAACCGTCGAGCCCGGGCAAGGGCTCCACCCGCAGGCCGGTGACGGCCACCTGCGGCAGCGGCTCCACCCACGTCGTGCCCCAGATGCCGGAGGTCGCCGTGTACCAGATCGTCCGGGGTGACAGCACCTGCTTGCCGCGCTGGACGCAGGCCGTGTCCGTCGGGTCCGTCACCAGCACGACGAGCTCCAGGCCACCGCCCGCACCGTCCGGGCCGCCGGAGGTCTCCTCGGGGCCGAGCACCGCCTCGACCGGCAGGTAGCCGCCCACGTGCTCTGCCACGACCCGGCCGCCCACCCTCAGCTGGCAGGAGTGGTCCACCGCGCTGAGCACAAGGCGCAGGCGCCGCCCGGCCCACGAGCCGGGGACCGTGAGCCGACGGCGGTACACCAGCGTCTCGTCCGGCTGAAGCTGGCGCGACACACCGGAGTCCGGGGTCTCGATGGCGAAGGGCACACGGACCGGCTCCCACCCGTGGGCGGGCAGGTCCTGGCGGTCGAGGTCGGCGCCGGGCAGGACCACGTGCTCCCACCAGCCGTCGAGCAGCACGGACTGCGCCCTCTCACACATCGGGTCCGGGTGGCGGTGCTCAGCGTCCATGTCGCTCCTCACGGGGGATGGGGTGCCCATGCTATGTGGCGTCGGCCACGTCAGCCCGTAGGCTGAGTGCATGAGCAACGACCTGCACCTGCCCGCCATCGGCATGGGCACCTACAAGCTGTACGGACGCCAGGGCGGCCGGGCCGTGACCTCCGCGATCGAGGTCGGCTACCGGCTCATCGACTCCGCCTTCTCCTATGAGAACGAGGCGGTCGTGGCCGAGGCGGTGGCGCGCGCCGTTGACGAGGGCCACGCCGCGCGCGAGGAGCTCATCATCACCTCCAAGGTCCCCGGGCGCCACTTCGGACGCGACCGCGCGCTGTGGGCGGTCGAGGAGTCCGCCGCCAGGATGCGGGCCCTGGGCCCCATCGACCTCTACCTCATCCACTGGCCCAACCCCGCCCAGGACCGTTACGTCGAGACCTGGCAGGCTCTTATCGAGGCACGTGAGCAGGGTCTCGTGCGCCACATCGGTGTGTCCAACTTCCTGCCCGAGCACATCCAGCGCCTCGAGGACGAGACCGGTGTCCTGCCGGCCGTCAACCAGATCGAGTCCCACCCCCGCTTCCCCAACACAGAGCAGGTCGCCTACGACGCCTCGCGCGGCATCCTCACCGAGGCCTGGAGCCCCATCGGACGCTCCTCCGACCTGCTGAGCGACCCGGTGGTTCTCGCCGTCGCCCAGGCCCACGCCATCACGCCCGCCCAGGCGGTCCTGGCCTGGCACGTAGCCCGCGGCGTCGTCCCGATCCCGAAGTCGAGCAGCCCCGGCCGCCAGGTCGAGAACCTGGCGGCCGCCGGGCTCCTCCTCACACCCGAGGAGGTCGCCGCCCTCACGGCGCTGGGGCGCAGCGGCGGGCGCCTGAAGGGACAGGACCCCGCCGTCTACGAGGAGATGTGATCCTGCCCCGGCACCTGCCGTGCGGGCCGACGGCGGGGGAGGATCACCCCATGATGAGTCCCCGCCCCACGCCCACGCCCGCTGCCGAGCTGCCCGCCGAGATCGACCTGCGGCTGGTGGTCACCGACATGGATGGCACGCTCCTCGACGAGGACTCGCGCCCGCCTGCCGGGCTCGGCGCGATCATCGAGCGGATGTGTGCGCACGGCGTCGCCTTCTGCCCCGCCTCGGGCCGGCAGCTGGCCAACCTGCGCGCCGTCCTGGGCCCCGCCATCGACGACGGTCCCATCATCCCGGAGAACGGCCTGTTCTCACTGGTCGGCGGGGTCGAGCTCCACCACGACCCGATGACGCGCGAGCAGGCGGTGCGCGCGATCGAGGCCGTGCGGGTGGTGCAGGCCCGTGGTGGCGACGTCGGCGCCGTCGTCGCCACGAGGCACATGGCCTACACCGAGCGCGGGGACAGCTCCTTCACCGCCCAGGTCGCGACCTACTACGAGCAGCGCACCCTCGTGGCGGACCTGACGGCCCTGCCTCTCGACGACGTCCTCAAGATCGCGGTCTACGACTTCGGTGTGGCCGAGCGCGACTCGGGGCCCCAGGTGCGCCAGGCCGTGCCCGACCTGCAGGCCGTCGCCTCCGGGCTGCACTGGACGGACGTCATGAGCACGGTCGGCTCGAAGGGGCGGGCGCTGCGCATCGTCCAGGAGCACCTGGGCGTCAGCCCCAAGCAGACGGCCGTCTTCGGCGACTACCTCAACGACCTCGAGCTCTACGACCACGCCCGCCTGGGCTTCGCCATGGCCAACGCCCACCCCGGACTTCTCAGGGCGGCACCCTACGTCGCGCCCGCCAACACCGAGGACGGCGTGGTGCGCACGGTCAGCCTCCTGCTGGACAGGCTGCCTGCCGGACGCTGACAGGCGTCTCAGGGCTCGTCGAGGATCCGCTCGATGTCGATGGCGGGGCCCGCGTCGCGCAGCCGGTCGAGTGCCCGGCGCTCCTTCTTCGTGGGCCTGCCCGCGCCGCGGTCGCGCACGATCGCGGCAGGGGCGTCCAGCGGTGAGGGCCGTGGGGCAGTGCGGTCGAGGTAGGCGGTGCGGGCGGCGGACGCACCGACCCGCTTGGTCAGCAGGCGCAGCACCACAAGGTCGCGGTCGAAGCCGGCCACCCGGTAGCGGATCTCGTCGCCGACGACGACGTGCTGCGCCGGCTTGGCGGTGGCGCCGTTGACGCGAACGTGCCCCGCCTTGCAGGCCGCCGTCGCGGCGGAGCGTGACTTGACCTGCCGCACGCTCCACAGCCACACGTCCACACGCACCGATGCGGGGCCGCCCGCCTCGGCGGCGGCCAGCCGTGCCTGCACGACCTGCGCGTCCTCGCTCGTCATGCCGGGATACTAACGGCGCCCGCCACGCCGACGGCGTGCGTCGAGGCGGGTGCGGCCACGCAGCAGCAGGCCCGCCCCCACCAGCACCGCCCCGACGGCGAGCGCGGCCAGGGGCCCCGGCTGCGCGGCCAGAGCCCGTCCCAGTGCCGCCACGGCTCGTGACACCGTGCCGGTGGTGCCGTCACCTCCTGCCGCGCAGTCCTCGAGCACGCTGCGCAGCGAGGCCGCGTCCGCATCTGGCACCCCCAGCCGGTAGGCGGCAAGCACGGACACGAAGCGCGCCGCGTAGGCGCAGCGGTAGGAGCCGTCCTCGGGCCACCAGCCGTGGCCACCGGCCGGGTCCCAGGTGCCGGTGCGCGTCGAGCCCACCGGGCAGGTGGCGGGCCCGCAGGCCCCCTTGTCCTGGTTGGCCCGCCCGTCCACGGCGAGCAGGTTGAGCGGGTCGTTGGCCGCCAGCAGGCGCGTGCGCGCGTCCCAGGCCCAGGCGCCGTGCGCGTAGAGGTAGTTGAGGGGCACGACGTGGTCGATCTGCACGGCGGCGGAGGTCTGCGCCCCCCGGGTGAAGCGGATGAGGTCACCGGTGTAGGGGTCATGGAGCGTGCCGGACCACACCGTGGCATCCGGGCAGACGGCAGCGCCACGGCCCGCACCCTCCTCGAGGGTCTGGCGGCCCTCGGCACGCGAGTAGTCCGCCTCCTGCAGGTCCCGCGAGAGGATCTCGTTGCGGGTGTCGCAGCCGTCACCGTCGACGTCCTCCCAGGCCTGGCCGAACCAGCCGGTGCGCGAGCCGCCGTCGGCCCAGGAGACGGGGGCGGGGGCGTCAGCGGGCAGCGCGGCGAGAGCGTCCAGGGCCTGCTCCGCACTGAGGACGGCCTCACCGCGCGAGTCCCAGGAGGTGGACGGCGCCGCGAGGGATCCGGGGGCCACAGCCACGGCGGCGAGCAGCGCAAACACCAAGGCCCGCAGGCCCACGGCCCGCGCCCACCGCCACGTCGTCGTCCTGCTCGCACCTCGTGCCGCCCGTACCCGCATGGACCCAGGCTAGGCCGCGGTGACGACACGGTCCCCAGGACGGGGCAGCGCGCCCGCCTCAGGGGACGATGTGGCCGGCGGCCCGGAAGAGCTCGTACCACTCCTCACGCTCGAGCCGCAACCCGGCGCCGGCCGCGGCGGCCCGCACACGCTCGGGGCTCGTCGTGCCCGGTACCACCTGCATCCTCGCGGGGTGGCAGGTGGTGCCGGTCAGCGACGCGCCCGGTGGTCGGCGGCCAGCGCCGCCAGGACCTCCTCGTAGACGACGTCCGGGCTCAGGCGCCGCAGCTCCTCGTTGAGGGTCGTCACCGGCTGGCGGCGCGGCATCGTGACGACCTGCGTCTGCGTGGCGTCGGGGGTCGAGATACGCACCCGCTCCTGGTCGGCACGCTCAATGCACCACGTGCCACCGGAGGTGTGCACCGCCACCTTGGCGATACCGGAGAACCCCTCGACGTACACCCGCGTGGCCTTGACGCCCAGGCGCAGACGCAGCCAGTGCAGCATGAGCGACAGGGAGGCGTTGGCCCGCTCGCCGGCCACGACGACGTGCCGGACCTCGTGCTCACGCAGCACAGGGCCCAGGGTGGAGGCGACGATCGCCCGCCACAGCGTCATGCGCGTCCAGGCCAGGTCGATGTCCCCGGGCGTGTGGCCGGGCGCGATCGCGTCGAGCGCCGCCGCCGGGTCCGGCTGTGCCGGGGTGTTGGTGATACGGGTGCAGGCCAGGCGCCCCAACGGGTCCGTCGCGGCGTGCACAGGCATGGTCGTCGGCCACCAGGTGACCACGGGCACGTCCGGCAGCAGGAAGGGCACCACCAGCGTGTCCGGGTGTGCCGCGGCCACGCCGTGGGGGCGCAGCACGAGGGTCTCGCCCGCCCCGGCGTCGTGACCCACACGGATCTCGGCGTCCAGGGTGCTGGCGGCGGCCTGCGAGGCCTCCTCCGGGTGGACGACGGCGACAACCCGGCTCGGGTGGTCCAGTGAGGCCCCGTGCGCGGCGGACAGCGCCTGCTCCAGGTCAGCGGCGTTGGTCGAGATCAGGAGCGTGAGCACCCGTGAGCCGCCTGTCGTGCCCTCGGCGTCGAGCAGCTCGGAGACGATGCGCTCGGTCGACGTGGCCGTGAGCGTGGTGATCATGAGCGCCTCCAGGTGCGCGAGTCGCGGGCGAGCAGGGCGTGGGCGCTGTCGGGGCCCCAGGAGCCCGGCCGGTAGTCCTCCGGCTCGCCCGAGCGCGCCCAGTGCTCGATCACCGGGTCGAGGATCCTCCACGACAGGTCCACCTCCCGCTGGTGCGGGAACAGGGGCGCGTCGCCGAGCAGGGCGTCGAGGATGAGGCGCTCGTAGGCCTCGGGAGACTCCTCGTTGAAGGAGCCGCCGTAGGCGAAGTCCATGAGCACGTCCCGCAGCTCCATCTGCGTGCCCGGGACCTTGGAGGCCAGGCGCATGGTGACGCCCTCGTCCGGCTGGATCCTCACGACGATCGCGTTGGCGCCGACAGCCGCGGTCGAGGCGGGGTCGAAGGGCAGGAAGGGCGGTCGGTGGAAGACGACGGCGACCTCCGTCACCCGCCGTGCCAGGCGCTTGCCGGCCCGCAGGTAGAAGGGCACGCCCGCCCACCTGCGGTTGGCGATCTCCAGGCGCAGGGCCGCGAAGGTCTCCGTCGTCGAGCCGGCGGGGACGCCGGCCTCCTCCAGGTACCCAGGGACCTCGGCGCCGCCCTGGAACCCGGCCGCGTAGCGCCCTCGGGCGGCCGTGGCGGACAGGTCCAGGACGCCGTTACGCTCCAGGCGCACGGCGGCGAGGACCTTCTCCTTCTCCGCGCGCACGGCGGAGGCCTCCATCGAGGTCGGCTCCTCCATGGCGGTCAGGGCCAGCAGCTGCAGCAGGTGGTTCTGGATGACGTCACGGGCGGCGCCGATGGTGTCGTAGTAGCCGGCGCGCGAGCCGATGCCGATGTCCTCGGCCATCGTGATCTGCACGTGGTCCACGTAGCGCTGGTTCCACAGCGGCTCGAAGAACGTGTTGGCAAAGCGCAGCGCCAGGATGTTCTGGACCGTCTCCTTGCCCAGGTAGTGGTCTACGCGGAAGACGTCGTCGGGACGCACGATGCGCCCCACCAGGGCGTCGAGCTGTGCCGCGGAGGCGCGGTCGTGGCCGAAGGGCTTCTCGATGACCACCCGCCGCCAGGCGGAGTCGGAGGCCTCCACGAGGCCGGAGGCGGCGATGCGCTCGGTCACCGCGGGGAACCAGCCCGGCGGGATCGACAGGTAGAAGGCGCGGTTGCCGCGCGTGCCCCGCGTCGTGTCCAGGTGCTCCACCACCCGGGTGAGGCGGGCGTAGGCGGCCTTGTCCTCGAAGGACTCCAGGGTGACGAAGCGCATCCCGGCGGCCAGCTGCTCCCAGATGCTCTCGTGCCAGGCGGTGCGCGCGTGGGCCTCGACACTGGCGCGCACATAGTCGCGCATCGCGTCGTCGTCCCAGTCCCGGCGGCCCACGCCCACAAGGCTGAAGGAGGGGGACAGCAGGCCCCGGTTGGCCAGGTCGTAGACGGCAGGCAGGAGCTTGTGGCGCGCCAGGTCCCCGGTGATGCCGAACATGACCAGCACGCACGGGTCCGCGACACGCGGCATGCGCAGGTCGCGGGGGTCCAGGAGCGGGTTGCCGGAGGCGTTCACATGAGCCTTCCTTCTCGTGCGGCGCGCACGGTGCGCGTGCCCGTCCCACTGTACTGAGCGGCACCCACGTGCACCGGCACGACGTGCCTGGGACTTTCGTCCGCACCCGTCCCGGGTGAGGCCGCACCGCAGGCTGCCTCCCTCATGCGCCCACCGTCCCGGCCGGGCAGCCGCGCTAGGCTCCGACCGAACCCGCAAGGGCCCGCGCACCGGTGCGGACCCCAGCCCCGCCGCCACCAGCAGGAAGAGTCCCCCCATGAGCACGACCAGTGCCGCCACGACCTTCACCCCGGTCCCCGCCAGCGCCGACATCGGTGTCTACGGCCTCGGCGTCATGGGCGCCAACCTCGCCCGCAACCTGGCCCGGCACGGACACGCCGTCGCCGTCTTCAACCGCTCCCACCAGCGCACCGAGCGGCTGATGGACCGTTACGCCGACGAAGGCGCCTTCGTCCCGGCCAGCGCGATCGCCGACTTCGTCGCCTCCCTGCGCCGCCCTCGCGTGGTCATCATCATGGTGCAGGCGGGAGCCGGCACCGAGGCCGTCATCGAGCAGCTGCGCGCCCTGCTCGAGCCGGGCGACATCATCGTCGATGCCGGCAACACCTTCTACCAGGACACCCGGCGTCGCGAGGCCTTGCTGCGTGAGCAGGGCATCCACTTCGTCGGCATGGGCGTGTCCGGAGGGGAGGAGGGCGCGCTCCTGGGCCCCTCGATCATGCCCGGCGGCACCCAGGAGTCCTACGACCGCCTCGGTCCCATGCTCGAGTCCATCTGCGCGCAGGTGGACGGCACGCCCTGCTGCACCCACGTGGGCCCAGACGGGGCGGGCCACTTCGTCAAGATGGTCCACAACGGCATCGAGTACGCGGACATGCAGCTCATCGCCGAGGCCTACGACCTCCTGCGCCACGTCGGCGGGCTCAGCGTCGGCGAGATCGCCGCCGTCTTCCGCTCGTGGAAGAGCTCGGAGCTCGACTCCTACCTCATCGACGTCACCACCGAGGTCCTTGAGCGCGTGGACCCCGCCACCGGCGCCGCCTTCGTCGATGTCGTCCTTGACGCCGCCGGGCAGAAGGGCACCGGCTCCTGGACCACGCAGACCGCCCTCGAGCTGGGCGTCGCCGTGCCCGCCATCGCCGAGGCGACCTTCGCCCGCGCCGCCTCCTCCTCACCTGCCCAGCGCCGGGCCGTGCGCGAGGCCCGCCTGGACGCCGGCGCGCGAGAGGGCGGCTACAGCACCGCCGAGGAGCGCCAGTCCTTCACCGACGCCGTCCGCCAGGCCCTGTACGGCTCGAAGATCGCCGCCTACGCCCAGGGCTTCGACGAGATCGCCACCGCCTCGGCCACCTACGGCTGGGGCATCGACCTGGGTGCCATGGCCCGTATCTGGCGTGGCGGCTGCATCATCCGGGCGCGTTTCCTCGACGACATCACCCGCGCCTACGCCGCCGAGCCCGAGCTCGCCTCCCTGCTCGTCGCGCCGGCATTCGCCACCGCCCTGGAGCAGGTTCTGCCCGCCTGGCGCGAGGTGGTCGCGACCGCGGCCCTCGCCGGGGTCCCGGCACCCGCCTTCGCCTCCTCGCTGGCCTACCTCGACCAGCTGCGCGCCGAGCGCCTGCCCGCCGCCCTCATCCAGGGCCAGCGGGACTTCTTCGGCTCGCACACCTACCACCGCACGGACGACCCCGAGGGCGTGTACCACGTGCTGTGGTCGCAGGAGGACCGGGCCGAGGAGAAGTGGGGCTGATGGGCCTGCCGACGCCGGTCTCCCACGCACCGCAGCGCCTGGCCTCGCCGACCAACCTCTCTAGGCAGGAGGCGGCCTGGCGCTCCGGGGTGCTGTCCCTGAGCAGCCTCGCCGTCGTCATCGACGTCACCGGGGCCACCGAGGCCGGGAGCACCGGCTTTCGCGTGCGCAGCGAGCTGGTCCTGAGCCTGCGGCAGGCGGCCGAGGGCCTGTGGATCGACTTCCTCGGGCAGCAGGTCAGCGACGTCACGGTCGATGGCGGGCCGGTGCCCGTTCGCTGGGACGGCGCACGCCTTGTTCTGCCCGTCCTGGCAGAGGGCGAGCACCGGGTGGTCATCGAGGCCCGCGGGCGCTACTCCAACACCGGACAGGGCCTGCACCGCTTCCACGACCCCGTGGACGGCGCGACCTACCTCTACACGCACTTCGAGCCCTCGGACGCGCGCCGGGCCTGGCCGTGCGCGGACCAGCCGGACCTCAAGGCGCCCTTCAGCCTCACGGTCGTGCACCCCGAGGGGTGGACGGTGCTCGCCAACGGGGCGCCGGCCTCGGTGGAGGCGGTGGCCGGCCGTGCCGGCGTCGAGGTGACGACGATGAGCGTCACGAGGCCCCTGCCCTCCTACCTCACCGCGATGGCCGCCGGGCCGTGGCACCGCGTGCACGGCCAGTGGTCCTCGCGCCTGCGTCCCGATGACGCCCCGGTGCCTCTGTCCTGGTCCTGCCGGGCGAGCCTGGCTGCGCACCTGGACGCTGACGAGCTGCTGGCTGTCACCCGCGCCGGGATGGACCTGTTCGACGAGACCTACGACTACCCCTACCCCTGGGGCACCTACGACAGCGTCCTCGTGCCCGAGTACAACATCGGCGCCATGGAGAACCCGGGCTGCGTCACCTTCAACGAGGAGACCTACCTCTTCCAGGGGCCCGTCACCCGGGCGCAGCACGCCGGGCGTGCCAACACGATCCTGCACGAGATGTGCCACATGTGGTTCGGGGACCTCGTGACCCCGCGCTGGTGGGAGGACACCTGGCTCAAGGAGTCCTTCGCGGACCACCAGGGCACCTGGGCGCAGGCGCTGGCCACCGAGTGGACCGAGGCCTGGGCGACCTTCGCCCTGGGGCGCAAGGCGTGGGCCTACGCCGAGGACTGCCGGCCGCAGACGACCCACCCCATCACGGCCACCGTCGATGACGTCGAGGCAGCACGCCAGACCTTCGACGGCATCACCTACGCCAAGGGCGCCGCCGTCCTCACCCAGCTCGTCGCCCACGTCGGCCAGGACGTCTTCGTCACCGCCGCCCGCCGTTGGTTCCGTGAGCACGCCTTCGCCAACGGTGACCTCGAGGGCTTCCTGGGCACGCTCTCGCACGCCTCGGGCCGGGATATGCAGACCTGGGCGCGGGTGTGGCTGTCCACGTCAGGAGCCTCGGTCCTCACCGACGAGATCGAGTCCGACGGCGGGCGCCTGACCCGTCTCACCATCCACCAGGAGGGCACGGACCTGTCCACGGGCAAGGCCGTGCTGCGCCCGCACACGCTCGTCGTCGGCCTGTACTCCTTCAACGACGACGGCGACCTCGTGCGCACCCACCGCCTGCCGGTGACCCTCGAGGGCCCGCAGACGCAGGTCCCCGCCGCGGTGGGCCTGGCGGTGCCGGACCTCGTGACGCTCAACGACGAGGACCTCACCTACGCCGTCGTGCGTCCCGACCCGGACTCCCTCGCCACCGCGCGGCGGGCCCTGGGACGTCTGAGGGACCCGCTGGCACGGGCGGTGTGGTGGTCCAGCCTGACACAGCTGGCCCGTGACGCCCTGCTGGCGCCCCAGGAGCTCATCGACACCGTCCTGACCCAGGCGGATGACTCGACCCAGCCGGCGGTCCTCGCGCGGCTGCTGGCCGACGCCCTCCTCGTGGCCACCCGCTACACCTCGCCGTCCGAGCGGGCCGCGGCCCTCGCCCCGCTCGTGGGCACCGGGCCCGCCCCGCAGCCCTGTGCCTGGCAGCTGCTGCTCGCCGCCGAGCCGGGATCGGACGCCCAGCTCGTGCGCCTGCGCGCCTGGGCCGAGGCCGCCGGCCAGGGACTGCTGCTGACGGTGGGGGAGGGCGACCTGCTCGAGCAGCGCCTGCGCTCCGTCCTGGCAGGCGAGGTGGCCGGGGTGGTGGTGGACTCGGACCTGCGCTGGCGCCTGCTCACCGCGCTCGCCCAGCTGGGCCGCACCCTCCCGGGCGAGCTCGACACCGCGCTGGCCCGCGCCCCGCAGGCCTCCAACGTCACCCGCCACCTGCGGGCCCTGTCCTCCATGCCGGCGGCCCGGCTCAAGGAGGACGTCCTCGAGCGCGCGCTGGTGGACGAGTCCCTGAGCAACGACCACCTGGAGGCCCTGCTGGACGGCTACGGCGTGGACGCTCACCGTGCCCTCACCGCGCCCCTGACCGGTCGCTACCTCGAGGCTCTGGAGGGGTTGTGGGACGCGCGCGGGCAGGAGACGGCCACGCGGGTGGTCATGGGGCTCTTCCCGTCCTGCGGTGACGCCGAGGACCTGGAGGCGGTGGACACCTGGCTCGCGGACCACGCCCAGGCACCCGGAGCCTTGCGGCGCCTCGTGCTCAAGCAGCGTGACGACCTCGCCCGCGCGCTGCGGGCCAGGCGCTGAGGCCCGGGCAGGACCCGCACCGTCGCGCCGGCGGCTCGATGGGCCGCGGACGGGACGGTATGGTAAGAGCGTACGGCGCGTCCTGGCGCCACCCGACCTGAGGGGGAACAGTTGTCGAGCACTCCGATCGAGCCGGACACCTCGTCCACCCAGACCTTCGGGGCCGTCGACCTCACTGACGAGCGGGAGGCTCCTCTCCTCGGTCTGTCCCAGCAGGACCGCGCCGCCATCACCGCGCTGCCCGTGGGCACCGCCCTCCTGCTGGTGGGCGCGGGCCCCGCGACGGGCTCACGCTTCCTGCTTGACGCCGAGCAGACGACCGTCGGCCGCCACCCGCGTGCCGACATCTTCCTCGACGACGTCACCGTCTCGCGCAAGCACGCGGTGTTCATCCGCCAGAGCGACGGCGGCTTCGCCGTGCGCGACTCCGGCTCGCTCAATGGCACCTACGTCAACCGTGAGCGGGTGGAGCAGGCCGTGCTGCGCGCCGGCGACGAGGTCCAGATCGGCAAGTACCGGATGACCTACCACCCCGGTCCGGCCCCGGCCCCGGGCCCGCAGTGAGGACGGGCGCCGCAGGCGCGGCCCGCAGGGACGCCTCCGCCGGCCAGGCGCCGGCCTCGTCCCTCTCCTGGCCGCAGAAGGTCTCCCATGAGCCGGGGATGAAGATCGGTGAGGTCGTCGCCCTGCTCAAGGACTCCTTCCCCGCGCTGTCAATCTCGAAGGTCCGCTACCTGGAGGCTGAGGGCCTCATCAGCCCGCACCGGGTGGGCAACGGCTACCGTCGGTACTCGCAGGCCGACGTCGAGCGGCTGCGCTTCGCGCTCACGGCGCAGCGCGACGAGTACCTGCCGATCTCCGTCATCCGTGAGCGTCTGGCCGAGCTCGACGTCACCGGTGCCTCCGCGGTACCCGTCGCCCGGGTGGTCGCCGCCGACGGCAGGCTCCTGGACGACGGGCCGACGGACCTTGACGGCCTCCTGGAGCGCACGGGTGTGGGGGAGGAGGAGCTCGACGAGCTCATCTCCATCGGCCTCGTGGCTGCTGACGCGCACGGGCGCTTCGACGGCCGCGCGGTGCAGACGGTCGCTCTCGCGCTAGAGGTCCACGCGCTGGGGATCCCGTTGCGCAACCTCAGGATGCTGCGGGCCTCGGCCGAGAGGGAGGCCGACGTCATCGACCAGGCGGTCCAGCACAAGCGCTCGCGCTCGGCCGTCGCGGGTGAGCAGGCCGCCTCCGAGCTGGCGCTCAGGATTGGCGAGCTGCACGCGCTGCTGCTGCGTCGTGCGGTGGACGCACTCGTGTGACCCTCGCGGCTGGCCTCATCGGCCTGCCGGTTCCCAGGACACCGGGGCGCGGCGACACTAGCCTGGACAGGTGAACGAGATGCGGCTCATGGGCGTCCGCGCCTCCCAGGAGGACGGAGGGCTCGTCGCGATCCTCGTCGAGGAGGCCGGTCCCCGGGTGGTGGCGGTGCCGGTCGGTGCCCGTGACGGGCTCACGCTGTCCTCGGGGGAGGGGCCTGCCTCATCGACCTGGTCGGTGCTGCTGGCCGCTGTCCTGGACGCCGTCGGGGCGCAGCTGGAGGGGCTTGTGCTCGACGTCGATGCGGACGGGGGCCTGTGCACGGGCGCCCGGGTGCGCTCCGCCGACGGCGACGAGCACCTGGTGCCCTGCTGCCCGGCGGACGCCCTCATCCTCGCCTACGAGAGGCACGCACGACTGTGGGCCTCCTCCGCGCTGCTGCGCCTGCGCTCGGTTGACCTGGCGGAGGAGACCGTGTCGGAGCAGGTGGCTCGTCTGCGCTCGGCGCTGGACGCCGGCCCGGGCGCGGTCATCCCCTCAGGCGCGGGGCGTCCCTCTCCTCCCTGGCGACACGCGGGACGCATGTGACGCATGTGACTCGAAATGTGTAATAACTCACACCACTACCTTATGGGGGAACGCCCGTTTCCCCGGAATCCCGCCCGAAGGTCCGGGTCGCCCTGGCGCCCGATGAACCTCATCCTCAGGTTGAGATGATGTCCATCGGGCGGCGCCGCGTGGCCTTCGTTGAGGACGGCTGCCCCCGGCCTTATCGTGGTCCTCGCTGGGGCACACAGGCGCCGTACCAGCAGCCCGTGCGCCCCGAGCACGGATCCCGAACCGACAGGAGCAGGCAAGTGAGCGCGAACGAAGCGGTCAGTCACGAGCTCGCGCCCCAGCGCACCCAGGGTATGCTCTTCGGGGACCCGCTCCCCGAGCTCGACGTCCACACCGGTTACCGTGGCCCCGTCGCCTGCCGCGCCGCGGGCATCACCTACCGCCAGCTCGACTACTGGGCGCGCACCGGCCTCGTCGAGCCCTCCATCCGCGGGGCCAAGGGCTCCGGCTCGCAGCGCCTGTACTCCTTCCGCGACATCCTCCTGCTCAAGGTGGTCAAGCGCCTGCTCGACACCGGCGTCTCCCTCCAGCAGATCCGCACCGCGGTCACCGCCCTGCACGCCCGTGGCGTTGACGACCTCACGAGCATCACCCTCATGAGTGACGGCGCCTCCGTCTACGAGTGCACGAGCGCCGACGAGGTCATCGACCTCGTCCAGGGCGGTCAGGGCGTCTTCGGTATCGCCGTCGGACGCGTGTGGCACGAGGTCGAGGGTACCCTCGCCACCCTGCCCACTGAGCACGCCGAGCCCGTCATCGAGGACGAGCTCGCCAAGCGCCGCGCCGCCCGCCGTCGCGCCATGTGATCCGCGCACGCACCCCATCCCACAGGGCCTGGGCCCGCAGCCAGGGGCGTGCTGTCAGGACTCGGGGCGCCCGATGAGACGCGACCGCGAGTAGCCGTCGGTCAGGTCGGTCAGCGTCACCCGCACGATGCCGTCGGCGCCGACCTCGTAGCGCTCACGCAGCAGCGGTCCCTCACCGGTACGCACGACGGGCACCTGCGTCAGGTCCTCCACCTCGCGCAGGCCGCGGTCCACCGGGAACAACAGCTCGCCGCAGGGCGACACGCGCCCCGTCGGCCCGCCGTCCTCGCTGGTGCCCGCGCACTCGACGTAACGCAGGCGGGCCACGTTGTGCACCGCCCGGTACTCCCGCTCGACGACACCGGTGCCCGCCTGCGACAGGCCGTCGTGCGACAGGAGCGCGTCCGGGGCCAGCACGAGGTCGAAGGTCACGGCGCCACCGCCCTCGGCCTCGCGGAAGACGCCCAGCGCACGCGACAGACGGTCCGTCAGCGTCATGCCCGATCCGGGGTCCACCGCGATGGCCAGTCCGATCGCCGTCGAGGCGCCGGGTTGGGCCGAGCGGTGCACACGCCTGCCGAAGACCTCCCGCAGCAGCCTGGGCACCTGCGGGTAGGCCGAGGCTCCTCCCACGAGGTAGAGCCCAGCCACGTCCGCCAGGGCAGGGACACCGTCACCCAGCCGCCCCGCCAGGGGCGCGAGCACCTCGAGCGAGCGCTCCACCAGGGGGCGCGTGGCCTCGTAGAGCTCGGCCACGGGCAGGACCACGGGCTCCCCGCGAAGCTCGACGACGAGGCGCCGCGTCTGGGGCGACAAGGACTCCTTCGCCTGCTGGCACTGGTCGAGCAGGTCGTCACGCTCGGCGAGGGTGAGGTCCTGCTCGGCCACGCCCGCGCGCGCCAGCACGAGCTGGGACAGGACGAGGTCGATGTCGTCACCACCGAGGTCCGGCAGACCGCGCGAGGCCAGGACCTCGTGGTCGGTGCCCGCGACATCGACGAGGGAGGTGTCGAAGGTGCCTCCACCCAGGTCGTAGACGAGCACCCGCGTGCGC
Organism: Actinomyces sp. W5033; assembly: GCF_051303165.1. Classification (NCBI taxonomy): domain Bacteria; kingdom Bacillati; phylum Actinomycetota; class Actinomycetes; order Actinomycetales; family Actinomycetaceae; genus Actinomyces; species Actinomyces sp. W5033. Next base: position 217,471 of record NZ_JBPPGD010000001.1, read on the forward strand.
CGTGAGGTCACGGTCGCGCCCTGGCGGTGCGTGTACTCGAAGCCTGCCGCTGAGGGCTCGTGGAGCATGTGGACGACGTGGAAGCCCGCAGCCGCGAAGGCGTCCAGGGTGAGCATGCGCTGCGCGCCGTAGGCGTGGGCCGGCACCGCCACCGCCACCTGGTGCCCAGGGGCGGTGAGATCCACGCCGACCAGCTCCGGCGTGGCCTCGAGCTCGGCGCGCAGGTGGCGCAGGAAGCTGGTGAGGACCTCTCCGGCGTCATGCACCTGCGAGCCGATGCGCACCGGGGTCGTCCAGGACACGGCGGGCGAGCCCAGGTGCCGCTTGAGGCTGCGCAGCACGGGGGCGCCGCTGCGTGCGGCCTCCTGGGCCGTAAAGCCGTGGACCAGACCCTCCTCGGTGAGGGCCGTGAGTGAGGGCAGGTAGTCCTGGCGGTCGCCACGCGTGTCGGTGAAGCCCAGGACGGGGTAGTTGCCGCGGTCCACGAGGCTGACGACCGTGCGCGTCGTGCCCAGGTCGATCCCCAGGCGCACGGCGTGGTCTGAGGCACGCGACCCGGCGGCGCGTGGGCGGCGCCCACCCTGGCGGCTGGTGGCGGACCGGCGGGAGGCGGTGCGCTCGGCGGTCATGTACCTGCTCCTCGTGTCGATGATGCTGGGGGCCGCAGCCTATCTCCTGGGGCTGAGGCAGCCCGAGCCTGTCCACGACTGTCGTGACACAACGCACGCCCAGGGCAGGCGGAGCCGGCCCGGTCGAGGTGGGGGGCGCCCGCCCACGTGCGGTGGGCGGCGCGGGCTCGGGGCAGGTGCGCACGCCGCCCACCGCTGCGCCCGACCGCCCGTGCGCGTCGGTGCCTGCCTGTACCCTCGACGCATGACCGAGAACCTCAGGACGCTCGCTCGCGAGACCGCCGCGGCATCCACGGCCCAGTCGGACCCGGACTACCCTCTGGTCCACCTGGCCCCGCCCGTGGGCCGCCTCAACGACCCCAACGGCCTGCTCATCGACGCAGGCACCTGCCACGCCTTCTACCAGTACACGCCGATGCACGGACAGCGCCGTCTCGTGTACTGGGGGCACGCGTCCTCCACCGACCTGCTCCACTGGGAGCACCACGACCCCGCCGTGGTGCCGGACTCCTTCTACGACGCCAACGGCGCCTACTCCGGCAACGCCGTCGTCCTGGAGGGCGACGAGCTGACCAGCGCCCCGGCCGCGGCCCCCTACCAGCTGTTCTACACCGGCAACCTCAAGGACCCGCAGACCGACGAGCGCACCGCCAGCCAGTGCCTCGTCACGAGCGCGGACCTGTCCACCTTCACCAAGTGGCCCGCCAACCCCCTGCTGCCCACGCACGCACCCGGCTACACCGCCCACTTCCGCGACCCCCAGGTGGCGCGTGACCCTGAGCGTCCGGGCGGCTTCCGGATGCTGCTGGGCGTCCAGCGCGAGGACTGCACGGGTGCCGCGCTGCTGTACCGCTCGGCTGACCTGCTGTCCTGGGAGCTCGACGGCGAGCTCACCTTCCCTGACGCCGCCGGGCGCCTCGACGCGCTGGGCTACATGTGGGAGTGCCCGGGCCTGGTCAGGCTCACTGACGAGCTGACGCAGGAGGAGTGGGACGTTCTCATCTTCTGCCCGCAGGGCGCCTCCAGCGAGGCAGCCGGGGGCTACCAGACGGTCTTCCCCTGCGTCTACGCCGTCGGGCACCTCGTGGGCACCGAGCTGCGAGACTGCGACGGGACCTTGCGCCAGGTGGACCACGGCTTCGAGTTCTACGCCCCGCAGGTCTTCGCCAGGCGTCCCTCGGAGCCCGGACCGGTGTTGCTGACCGGGTGGGCGGGCAACGCCGGCCAGGATGACCAGCCCTCGATCGGGACGGGCGGCTGGGTCCACTGCCTCACCATCCCCCGCGCCCTGAGCCTGCGAGGTGGGCGCCTCGTGCAGCGGCCAACCGTGCCCCTGGGGCAGGACGCGCCGGGGGCCGACGCGCTCGGGCCGGTGCTGGCAGCCCTTGAGGGCCACCGCTCCTGGCACCTTGTGCTCGACCTCGAGCGTGTGCAGCCCGCGGACGGAGCCCAGGCCGCCGCGGACCCTGGCGTGCGCCTGACCATCGGGGACGAGGACTGCTTCGTCACCGTCGAGCTGGTCGCGGGCAGCGCGCCCCGGCTCGTCATCGACCGTTCCCACTCGCGCTACCACAGCCCCGAGTCCGTGCGGGTCGTCGAGCTCGAGCCGGGTACGCCGCTGCGCCTGGAGGTCATCCACGACCGCTCGGTGACAGAGGTCTTGGTCGGCGACGGCGACTGCGCCGCGACCTCGCGCTCCTTCGTGGCGCCGACGGCGACCGGTGCGCGTGTGGACTGTGACGCAGGGCTGCGTGTCGTCGGCCTGCGTTCGGCCCTCCTCGACTGACCCCGCTGCCGGGCCCGGCGGGCTCCGCCGGGCCCGGGCCTTCCAGTGCTCACACCAGGTCTGCGGCCACGGGCGGCCCGGCCGCCCGTGGCCGCGGCCTCCCTGTGCGTCTTCGCTGCCCGTGTCGCCGCAGCCACCTTGGGCGCCGCCACCGCCGCGGGGGAGGGGAGGGGGCGGCGCTGCGACAACCCCTCCTCGCATGTGATCCGCATCACCTTGACTGAGTCTGTCAGGACTGAGGGGGTCACGGTAGTGTGACCAACGTTTGACACAGGTCCGGCCGGACTGGATGTCGTGGCGTCCCCGCGTCCCGTCTCCCATCCCTGCTCATCGCTGAGCGGCCGGGCCCCAGAGAAAGGAAACCCGGGTGGCAATGGATCACGCCCGCGTGGCCAAAGATGTCCTGACATACGTCGGTGGTGCTGAGAACATCAACGCGGCGGCGCACTGCGCCACACGCCTGCGGCTCGTTCTGGCGGACATGGACAAGGTCGACCAGGCGGCTCTCGACAAGGACCCCGACCTCAAGGGCACCTTCCTCGCCGGCGGCATGTTCCAGATCATCGTCGGCCCCGGCGACGTCGACATCGTCTTCTCCGAGATGATCAAGACCGGCAAGGTCAAGGAGGTCTCCAAGGACGAGGCGAAGCAGGAGGCCGCCCAGAGCGGCAACGTCGTCTCCCGCTTCATCAAGATGATCGCGGACATCTTCGTCCCGATCCTGCCTGCCCTCATCGCCGGCGGTCTCATGATGGCGCTGCACAACGTGCTGTCGGCCGAGGGCCTGTTCGGTGACGAGCCTCTCGTCAAGCGCTGGGCCTGGCTGGCCGACTACGACGCGCTCATCAACATGGTCTCGTCGGCGGCCTTCGCCTTCCTGCCGATCCTCGTCGGCTTCTCCGCGACCAAGCGCTTCGGAGGCAACGTCTACCTCGGTGCGGCCATGGGTGCCGCCATGGTGTCGACCTCCCTGCTCAGCGCCTACAACATGGCCGACTCCGTGGCCACGAGCAACTTCTGGCTCTACCAGGGCATCGGCACGAAGTGCTCCCTGACGGACGGCGCCTGCATCGCCGACCTGGTGGCCGCCGGGAAGATCCCCGCCGCGGACGCGTGGAACCTCTTCGGTGTCCACGTCGACAAGATCGGCTACCAGGCCATGGTCATCCCGGTGCTGTGCGTGGCGTGGCTGCTGTCCGTCATCGAGAAGTGGCTGCACAAGCGCCTGTCGGGCACCACCGACTTCCTGCTCACCCCGCTCATCACCATCCTGGTCACAGGTTTCCTCACCTTCGTCGTCGTCGGCCCCGTCACCCGTGAGCTGTCCATCTGGATCACCGACGGCATCAACTGGGGCTACAACACGCTCGGCATCGTCGGCGGCTTCCTCTTCGGCCTCGTGTACTCGCCGATCGTCGTCACGGGTCTGCACCAGTCCTTCCCCGCCGTCGAGATCCCGCTGCTGCCGCAGAACGGCGGTGTGGGTGACTTCATCTTCCCGATCGCCTCCGTGGCCAACGTCGCGCAGGGCGCGGTCGCCCTGGCGGTCTTCTTCAAGACCAAGGACGCCAAGATGAAGGGTCTGGCCGGCGCCGGTGGCGCCTCGGCCGTCTTCGGCATCACCGAGCCCGCCATCTTCGGTGTCAACCTGCGCCTGCGCTGGCCCTTCTTCATCGGCATGGGCGTGGCCGCCCTCGGCGCGGGCCTCGTGGCCGCCTTCGACGTGCGCGGTGCGGCCCTGGGAGCCGCCGGCTTCGTCGGCTTCGTGTCGATCATCACCGACGACATCCCGGCCTACCTCATGATCGAGGCCCTCGTCTTCGTCGTCGCCTTCGTCGCCGCCCTCGTCTACGGCTCCACCCGGGGCGCGGCCTCCCTCGCCGGCGACGAGGTCGTCACCGACGAGCAGGAGAAGGCCATGGAGGCGGCCGCCGTCGCCGCCCACGAGGTTGTCGAGGCCGTTGAGCTGCCCGCCGAGGCCGCCAACGACTTCACCGTCACGGCTCCCATCGCGGGCCGTGCCATCGCCCTGTCCGAGGTCGCCGACCCGACCTTCTCCTCCGGCATCCTCGGCCCGGGCCTAGCCATCGACCCCGCGGAGGGGCCGGTTGTCTCCCCTGTTGACGGTGAGGTGCTCGTCGCCTTCCCGACGGCGCACGCCTACGGCATCCGCTCCGCCTCCGGCATCGAGCTACTCATCCACGTCGGCATGGATACCGTCCAGCTCGACGGCAAGCACTTCACCGCCCGGGTCAAGGCCGGTGACAAGGTCCGTCGTGGCCAGCCGCTGGTTGACGTGGACTGGGCCGCGGTCAAGGCTGCGGGCTTCCAGACCGTCACCCCCGTCGTCGTGTCCAACGCGACCGCCTTCGACGGTCTGAGCGACCAGCACACTGGCGACGTCCAGCGTGGCGACGCCTTCTACAGTGTCGCTCCCGCGGCGGCGACGGCCACTACCTGACGCCCCGCGCCCCCATGAGGGAGGGCCGGCCCCCTGCGACACAGGGAGCCGGCCCTCCCTCATGTGATAGACGACCATCTGACAGCACGGCTGCGGCCCACGGGTAGCACGGGGAGACCCTGTGGTGGGGCCACAGGGGGTGCGTCCGTGGGGATCAGGTGGTGCGTCCCTGGAGCAGGGTCCCCGGCAGCTCAATGACCGGGTGCGCCGGGTGGGGGACCTCGCCGTCGTCGCTCATGGCCTCGATCTGCCCCAGGAGCAGGTCAACGGCAACGCGGGCGATGGCCCGGATCGGCTGCTGCACGGTGGTGAGCCCGGGAAGTGCCCTGCGCAAGGCCGCCGTGCCGTCGAAGCCGACCACCTTGAACTCGCCGGGCACGGCCAGCCCCCGCTCGTGGGCCCACTCCACCGCGTCGGCGGCGGACAGGTCGTCCGTGGCGAAGACCGCGTCCACCTCACCCCTGACCGCGTCCAGGCCCTCACGGACCATCCGTGCGCGCTGCTGGTCCGGCGTGTGGAAGTCCACCGTGAGGACATACGGCTCGATGCTGGCCTCCTCGAGCACCGCCCGGTAGCCGGCCTCACGGCGGTTGTGGGCACCCGTGCGAGAGGTGAGCAGCGCTGGGCGTCGTGCGCCGCGTGTGAGCAGGTGCTCGGTGGCCGCGCGGGCGCCCTCCTCGTTGGCGCAGCGCACGTTCGGCACCGTGGGGGACAGGTCCCGGTCCACCGTCACCAGGGGCATGTGGATGGTCTGGTACTCACTGAGGTCCTCGTTGTGGGCGCCCGAGATGATCCCGTCAACCCGGTGGGAGACAAGCAGGTCGAGGTAGTCCCGCTCACGGTCGCGACGCCCCAGGGAGTTGCAGATGAGGGTGCGGTAGCCATGGACCGCCAGGGCGTCCTCGATCTCCGCCGAGAGCTCGCCGAAGAACGGCAGGGACACCGTGGGCACGATGACGCCGACACTCTGCGTGGACTTGCCGTGAAGGGCACGCGCCACCTGGTTGGGGCGGTACCTCAGCTCCTCGATGGCCTTGGCCACGCGCTCACGCGTGGCCTCGGACAGGTACCCGCGGTTGTTGAGGACCCGCGAGACGGTGGTGAGGGAGACTCCGGCCCGCTCGGCGACATCGGCAAGCGTCGGCTCACGGTGCTGCGGCACAGAGGGACTCCTCGTTGAGGGGACACGGGCACTGCGACAACTCTATGTCACTTGTGCGTCAGAATCGGGTGGACGAGGCAGCCACTCGCAGCCGTCTGCGGGTGCGGCGCACCGTTGAGGCGCCTGGTCCCATCCACGTCCTATCCCACCTGCCCGGGACCCGGCGAGCACAGGGCCGGCACCAGCTGCTCGTACACGTGGATCATCGCGCGGGCGATGGCGGCGTGCCCGGCGTCGTCGGGGTGGATGCCGTCGATGCTCAGCCTGTCGGCCTCGGCGTCGATGGCCAGGCTCATCGCGTCCGTTGACACGAGGCCCAGCGTCGTGGCCTGCTCATGGACCAGGCGGCGCACGACCTCGAAGCGGGGCCCGGTCCCCAGGGCGGGGAAGTAGGGGGCGACGATGACGGGGACGCCGCGCAGGCGGCTGGCGAGGAAGGACAGGTCGTGCTCAACGGCCTGCCGGACGAGGTCGAGGTGGGAGGGCAGCAGCGGGGCGTCGTTGAGCCCCAGGCTGACGGTGACGAGGTCGGGCTCGGCACGCACGACGGCCTCCAGCCAGGTCGTGTCCTGGCAGGAGGGGGCCCTCCCACCGCCGGGGAGGTGGCCGCCGCGTCGTGCGAAGAAGCCCATGCCGTCCGCGGCGAGGTTGACCTCCCGCCAGCGCAGGTGCTCACACACGAGAGAGCTCCAGCGGTTGCGCGGGTGGGTGACGGCCTGCCAGCCGGTGGTCACCGAGTCCCCGAAGAAGACGGCAGTGGGGTGGGGCAGGGGCCGGGGGAGCGAGGGCACGGGGCCGTCCTCAGTCCTGCCCCGTCCCAGGGGGCACAGGGCCGGAGCGCACGACCTCGGCGTGCGTGGTCTCGGTCAGGACGCCGTCGCTCATGACCAGGACGCGGTCGCACACGTCGAGCAGGCGCTCGTCGTGCGTGACCATGACGGTCGCCTTGCCCCACTCATGGGTCTGGGCAGCCAGGAGCTCGGCGACGGTCCGGGCACGGCTCGAGTCCAAAGCCGCAGTCGGCTCGTCGGCCAGGATGATGTCAGGGTCGTGGTAGAGCGCGACGGCGATGGCGGCGCGCTGGCGCTCACCGCCGCTCATCTGCTCCGGGTAGGCCTCAAGCCTGCCCCCCAGACCGAGCTCATCGACGAGCTGGTCGCGGTGGGCACGACGTGCTCGGCTGCGGGCGACCCTGTCATGCAGGACGAACTGGTCGCGCAGGCGCAGGAAGGGCACCAGCCCGGCGGCCTGAAGCACGAAGCCGAGCCGCGCGTGACGTACCCGTGCCCGCTCCTTCTCCTCCAGCTCGGAGAAGGGCGCGCCGTGGATCAGCACGGCCCCCTGCGTCGGCGTGCGCAGGCCTCCCATGATGGTCAGCAGTGTCGACTTGCCCGACCCTGAGGGGCCGAGGATGCCAACCAGCTCACCAGCGGCGAGGGCAAGGCTCGTCGGCTCGAGCGCCTGGACGGACTCGCTGCCCTGGACGTACTCCTTGGCGACACCCTCCAGGGTGAGCACCGGGGAGGAGCTGCTCATGCGATGGCCTCCACCGGGTCGATACGAGCGACGACGCGAACTGAGATGAGCCCGCCGAGGACAGCGAAGATGATGAAGGCCCCGGTGATGGCAGCGATAAGCGGGGCCGAGGCCCGGAACGGGACGGTGTCCGGAAGCACGAGGCCGGTCAGCACGGTCAGGCCCAGGCCGACGGCGACGCCGGCTGTGGCCAGCACTGTTGTCTGAAGGCCACCGGAGGCCACGAGGTAGGACGTCGGCACGCCGCGGGCCTTGAGGATGCCCAGCACGGCGCGCTTCTGCAGCGTCAGGACGTAGAGGAAGATCGCCAGGACGAGGGCCGCGATGAGGATGAGGGCGATGATCATGAGGCTGAAGGTCAGGACCTGTGCCGAGTAGCCGGGCAGCGCCGCGATGAAGTCCGCGGGGCTCAGGGTGCTCAGGCCAGCCTCGCTCAGCGACCCGACGAGCGCAGCTGGGGCCTCCTGCCAGTCGGCGCCGCTGAGGACGACGGCGTTGGGGACGGGGGACAGCGCGGTGGCGGTGGCTGAGGCGAGGGCCCCGGCATCGACAGTCATGACCCCGGAGGCCTGGAAGGTGACGTCCCGGGTGAGGCCGACGACCCTCCACTGATGGTCGGTGCCGGCGATGGTGAGGCTGTCACCAACCGCCCACCCCTCGACGGCCAGCGAGGCGTCTAGCAGGACCTCGTGCTCGGGGTCGTCGATGGCAGAGCCCTCGACGACGTCGGGAACCAGGGGCGCCCGCAGGTCCATGCCCAGGGCGTAGACATCCGTGCGCGTGCGGCTGGACTCGGTGGACGGGCTCCGGCCGACGCGCTCGATGACGGTGCCCTGGGCGATGACCGGCGTGGCCACCAGCCCATGGTCCTCAGCGGCCGCGGACACGGCGTCGACCTGGTCCTGGGTGAGCCGGGAGGCGGCGATGGAGGAGTTCGACACGTCGGTCAGGACGACAGCGCAGGCGCCCCACTGATCGACAGCGGCCCGGTAGGAGTGGGCCAGGCCGATGGCAAGGGCGGACAGGAAGAAGGAGACGTAGCCGACGAGCGCGATGATCGCGACTATGAGTGCGAAGCGGGCGGGCTGGTGTCGGATCTCGCGTAGTGCCAGGAACATGGGTCCTCAGTGGGGTGGGAGGGGCCGGGTCGCCCCGGGGCAACAGTAGACCTAAGTCCTACGGCACGCTCACCGGGGCACGGCTTCTCAGGCCTCTCACAGGTTTCGCGTGGAGGAAGCGCAGGAGCCACGCCTACGGTGGGCTGCATGACCACACAGGGACGCACTCAGATGCCCGAGGATCTTCGCGACGGCCTCATCATGGGGCCCCACGGACCGTTGCGCGACATGGGGGTCTACGAGGAGCGCTCGGCGGAGGCCTCCGGCCCGCGTGCGGGCGAGGCCGCAGGCGGCCGGGCGCCGTCGGTGCAGGGCAGCGGCGCCGGGCTGCGGGTCGAGGCGCAGACGGATGACGTCGTGGGCGCCCTCAGCCCGGTGTGGCGCACGGGAACGGTCGTGGGGCTGGCCGGGTTCGTCATTGGTCTGCTCATGATCGTCGGCACGAGCGGGCTGGCGGCGGTTGTGCTGTGGCCCTTGGGGGCCCTGTCCGTCATCAGCGGCACGAGCGTGCTGTGGGCGACGCATCAGGCGCGCCGTGCGGCGCGCAGGATGAACGTGCAGGTGACCCGGGTGCATGTCGCCCACACCCGGTGGTGACGTGGGGCGACGATAACCGGTGAGGGGCTGGGCGGCTGAACGAGGGGGCACGCGCACCGCCATAATGACATAATGTACATTATCGGCGATGGACATCTGGCGCCGCCCGCTAGCAAGCGCGCGGACGCTCAGCCCTCGCGCATCTCCAGGCGCGCGACGATCGGCTCGGGGTCGTCCTTGAGCCGGCCGTAGACGACGACGTCCTCACGCACGATCACCACGTCCTCGCCGTCGTGCACCTCGACGACGCGCGCCTCACGTAGCAGGCCCTCCTGCAGGAAGCCCGCCGCGCGCGCGATGTTGCCGGCGTGGCGGTACGAGGCCACGTGCTCGAGCTCGAGACGGTCCAGGACCAGGCCGTCGTCGGCCAGCGCCCAGTCCGCCACCGTGGCCACAGCGCGGCGGGTCAGCCCGCGCCCACGGTAGTCGTCACTCATCCAGAAGCTGAGCGCGCCCGTCGCGTTGTCCTCGTCCGCAGCGACCGACACAAGCCCCATGAGGGCGTCGTCCCCACCGACGATCGCCCAGCCGTGCAGAGGCGAGGCGGCGTCCGCACGCGTTCTGACATAAGTCTGGGCTGACTCGAGGTCCACCACGCTGCCCTCCAGCGACATCCCCGAGGAGCCGGTAAAGGCCCGGCGCACGGCCTCGGCGTCGTCGTCTCGCAACGGACGCAGGTAGACGGTCTCGGTTGAGGAAGAGGAAGCGACGTTGCTGCTCATAGGGCTATCCAACCACCCCTCGCAGCCCTCGCGCAGGAGACTCAGTCCCCCAGAGCCGTGCCGACGGCGCGTGCCGCCTGGATCCACTCGTGGTCACGCGGCACGTACTTGACCTTGCCCGCCACCCGGCGCAGCGGCACGAGCTCCGTGCCATGGCCACGGTCCGCCACCATGACACCGAAGCTGCCATCGGCGATCGCCCGCGCCCCGGCCACGCCCAGGCGGGTGCCCAGCAGGCGGTCGGCGGCGTTCGGCGTGCCTCCGCGCTGGACATAGCCCAGGATCGTCACCCGGGCCTCAAGCCCCGTGCGCTGCTCGAGCTGGCTGGCCAGGGTGAAGGTGTTGGCCCGGTGCGAGGCCTCCAGCCGCTTGACGCCCCGCTTGGCGGCCGCCTTCGACTCCGGCGACGACGCCTCCTTGACAAGGGCCTGGGCGTGGTTGATCTCCTCACGGTCCTCACGCGACAGCGCCCCCTCCGCGACCGCGACGACGGAGAAGGAGGAGCCGTGAGAGCGACGCCGCTCGATCTTCTCCGCGATGGCATCGACGTCGTAGGGGATCTCCGGCAGCAGGATGACGTCCGCTCCCCCGGCGATGCCGGCGCCCAGCGCCAGCCAGCCCGCCCGGTGGCCCATGATCTCAGTGAGGATGATGCGGTGGTGGGAGTGGGCCGTCGAGTGCAGGCGGTCCACCGCCTCCGTGGCGATCTCCAGGGCGGTGGAGAAGCCGAAGGACGAGTCCGTCTCGACGATGTCGTTGTCGATCGTCTTGGGCAGGTGGAGGACGTTAAGCCCGGCGTCCATGAGCCGCCGGGCGTTCTTGGCCGTGCCTCCCCCACCGAGGCACACGAGGGCGTCGAGCTCGTTGCGGGCGTAGTTCTCGACGATGGTGGGCACCATGTCCCGCTCCTCGCCATCCACCACCATGCGGTGGACCTTGTCCCGGCTCGTGCCCAGCAGGGTGCCGCCGGTGGTGAGGATGCCCGACAGAGAGGCCGAGTCCAGGGGCATGAAGCGGTTCTCGGCCAGACCACGCATGCCGTCACGGAAACCGATGAGGTCCCACCCGTGCTCCTGGATCACCGCCTTGCCGAAGCCGCGGATCGCCGCGTTGAGTCCAGGGGCGTCTCCGCCGGCGGTCAGGATGCCGATGCGCTTGGTGGCCATGACACGATTATGCCTGCCCACCGTCGGTACGCGCCTGCTGGGGCGGGGCACCGGCGCGCACCCGGTAGGATGGAGCCCGGACAGGACAACGCCCCACCAGGAACAAACAGGGTGGTCGGAGCGTTGCAGCCAGCGGTCCCCGTGTCGCCTCCCAGGCCTCGGGGCCGGCGATGATCTTCAACGAGAGGCAACAGCATGGCAGACCGCGCACTGCGTGGCATGACCATCGGCGCGAAGTCGATGGAGTCCGAGGAGGGCGTCGAGTTCGCCGAGCGCCAGATGATCACCTACGAGTGCCCGATGGCCCACGTGACCACCGTCCCCATGTCCCTGGAGGCGGAGGTCCCGGCCACCTGGGAGTGCCCCGAGTGCGGTCAGAGCGCGAACCTGCGCGGCGAGGAGGATGCCGAGTCCGACGAGCCTAAGAAGGCGCCGCGCACCCACTGGGACATGCTCCTGGAGCGCCGTTCCCTCGACGAGCTCAAGGTCCTCCTCGAGGAGCGGCTCGAGCTCCTGCGCTCTGGCGAGATCTACCGCCAGCGCTTCTGAGGGCGCCACTGGCCCCACCCTCACAGCACACGGCGCGGCCGCCCGGTCCGGGCGCCCGCGCCGTCCTGCTTGCTGCCCCTGCCCCGGCTGCGCTCCCCCGGGCGAAAGGCCGCACGGCTCAGCGTCGCGACCTGCTCCGGCGCAGCCCGCTGACGAGTCCACCGAGCTGGGCGGCGCGCCGCCGCAGCCCCCACTTGGTCACCAGCGCCAGCTCCTCGGTGAAGATGCCCCCCGAGAGCTTGGACTGGCCGGCCTCGCGCTCGACGAAGGTGATCGGCATCTCCACGACCCTCCCGCCGCACTCCTCAACCAGCAGCGTCATATTGACCTGGAATCCGTAGCCAAGGGCCTCGACCCTCCCCAGGTCCAGGCGGCGCAGGATGGCAGCGGTGTACACACGGAACCCGGCCGTCGCGTCCTTCACGCGGGTGCCGAGCATGGCGTTGACGTAGAGGTTGCCCGCCCTCGACAGGGCCACACGCCGCGCGTCCCACCCCTCAGTGGCACCACCCGACACCCAGCGCGATCCGATGACGAGGTCCGGGGCGTCGGACATCTGTGCCCGCTGGAGGAGCAGCGCCAGGTCCTGCGCGCGGTGCGAGCCGTCCGCGTCCATCTCGACGATGAGCTCGTAGCCCGCGTCCAGCGCCCAGGCGAAGCCGGCGAGGTAGGCGGGGCCGAGGCCGTTCTTCTCCTGGCGGTGGAGCACGTGGATGTGGTCGTCCTCAGCGGCTCGGGCGTCGGCGAAGGCCCCCGTGCCGTCCGGTGACGAGTCGTCCACGACGAGGACATGGGCCTCAGGCGCCGCCGCCCGCACACGCTCGAGCGCACCGGGCAGGGACTCGATCTCGTTGTAGGTCGGGATGACGACGATGGTCCTCACGGTGCTCCTCCTGCGTCAGCGGCCGGGCCGGCGTCCACGCGGGCCCCGTGCACGAACGTGGGACACGATACCCGCCAGTGTCACCAGCGCCGTCACCGCCATCACCGTCGCGGCCGGCCACCCGCCGAGCCGGTCGGCCACGGTGACCGAGTGGCGCAGTCCCACGTCCGCCACAAGCGCGCCCTGGACGCCATCGTCGAGGCGCTGGACCACCACCCCGCGGGGGCTGATGACCGCGGTGACACCGACCGTCGAGACCTGCACGACGCTGCGCCCGTGGACGACCGCCTGGACCCGCCCCTGGGCGAGCTGCTGCGCCGGCTCCGAGGAACCGACGAAGGAGGCGTTGTTGGTGGGGATGACGATGACGCCGCCGCCCTCGAGCACGCCGGCGCGCAGCACGTCGTCATAGGCGGCCTCGAAGCAGATCCCCATGGCGAGGACGACCTCACGGTCCTGGGCCGCCGCGCGCACCGTGAGAGTGTGGGGCCCGGTGCCGGCCACCATGTCCGTGCCGATGCGGTCGGCCTGGTCGGTGACGGCACGCACCAGCCCGCGCAGCGGGACGAACTCTCCGAAGGGCACGGGACGGTGCTTGCGGTAGAAGCTGCCCGCACCCTCACCAGGGGTCCAGACGACGACGTCGTTGTAGCGCGCACCGTCCTCGTAGGGGACGGCGCCGACGAGCACAGGGGCCCCCACGGCCTGCGCCGCACGCTCGACGAGCACCGCGCTGGCCGCGTACTGCCTCGGGTCGAGGTCGGCGGCGTTCTCCGGCCACACGACGAGGTCAAGGCGGTCCTGCCCTGTCTCCTGCGCGAGGGCCACGGTCGCCTCGGCGTGGTTGCCCGTGACCTCCAGAGCGCGGGCGAAGGCCTCCTCGTCGTGGGCCACCGAGCCCTGGACCGCGGCCACCCGGGCCGTGCCGTCCTGCGCCTCGGTGTCCACCGGTAGCGCCAGCGGCCACAGCACGAGCACGCCGGCACCAGCGGCCGCGGCCAGCGCCCCTGGGAGGCGGTGCGCGCGCAGCAGGACCACCGTCTCCGCCAGGCAGCCGCCGACCAGCGCGGTGAGCAGGCTCAGCCCCACCGACCCGCCGTAGGCGGCCACCGGCAGCATCGGCGCGTCCGCCATCGCGTAGGCGAGACGGCCGAAGGGGAACCCTCCCCAGGGCCAGCTCGAGCGCAGCTGTTCGACACCGCACCACAGCACCGCAAAGACCGCAACGCGTGCGGCCGGCGCCCACTTTCCTGACACAAGCGGCCCACTGCGCGAGACCACAGCCCAGGCGGCGCCGAGCGAGGCGAGGTAGAGGCTCTCGACGACGGTCAGCGCCACCCAGCCGATGGGGCTGCCCATCGAGACCCTGGTGAAGTGCAGCAGGGGCGCGAACAGGCCGATACCGAACAGCAGGAAGGTCGTGGCGCTCTCGGCGGCCGGGCGCTGCCGGGTGGCCAGCTCGAGGGCCGCCAGGGCCACGGGGGCGCAGAACCACAGGTCGTGGGGCGGGAAGGCGGACCACAGCAGCAGTCCGGCCAGCGCTCCGGCACCCAGGCGCGCCAGGCTGCCACGCGCTGCGCGTGCGTGGAGCCCGGTCGCCCGGCGCCGGGTGCTGCGTCGGCGACGCGTGCCGAGCATGTCAGCGAGCCAGCTTCCTGAGGGCCAGGACGAGAACCGTGAGCACGGAGCCGACCACGGTGCCGAAGACGCAGGCCGTCGCCGTCGACAGGAGCCAGGAGGCCACCGGGTTGTCCACCAGCTCGGCCGCGTGGCTCATGAGGTGGTGAGGGGCGGTGACCCCGACCGTGGCGATGTTGTGGGCCAGGATCTGCCCGCCGACCCACAGCATGGCGACCGTGCCGATGACACCGATGACCTTGAACAGCCCCGGGGCCGAGCGCACGATCGCGTGCCCCAGGCGGCGCACGGTCGCGGTGCGCCCCTGTGCCGCCAGCCGCAGCCCGAGGTCGTCGAGGGTGATGAGCGCGGCGACGAGCCCGTAGACGGCGAAGGTGATGATGAGGGCGATGAGCACGAGGACGACGACCCGGCGCCCTGAGGACTGGCCCTGCACCTCGGCGAGCGCCAGCAGCATGATCTCGGTGGACAGGATGAAGTCCGTCGTCGTGGCCCGTCGGACGATGGTGTCCTCGTCCACCGGGCCGGTGTGCTCCTGGGCGTGGTGGACGCCCAGGAACCGCGCCAGGACCGGTTCGAGGATCTTCTCCCCTCCTTCGAAGCACAGGTAGGCGCCGCCGCAGATGAGGGCCACGGGCAGCAGCCCGGGCGCCAGCCAGCTGAGCACGAGCGCCACCGGCAGGATGATGAGGATCTTGTTGCGCAGCGAGTTGAGCGTGATGCGCCTGATGATGGGGATCTCACGCTCGGGCGTGATGCCGGTGACGTACTGCGGCGTGGCGGCCACGTCATCGACCGCTGCCGCCGAGACCTTGGCGGAGGTCTTGACCGCCATGGAGGCGGTGTCGTCGACGGTGGCCAGGGTGAGCTTGGCAAGCGTGGCGATGTCTTCCAGCAGGGCGAAGAATCCGGACACGCGTTCTCCTGACGAAAGAAGGTCACCGCCGCTGGCAACGGCGCGGGCGCCCAGGAGCCTACCGTCCCCTCAACCCCGGCTCAGACCGAGGACCAGGAGACGACTCCCCGGCTGACGTCCTGGACGGCCTCGGCGGCCGCCACCGACAGCCGGGAGACGGAGGCTGACAGGCTCGGCTCCTTAGGGTCGGGACGCAGGCACGCGACCTGCCCGAGCAGGTCGAGCAGCTGCTTGACCCAGCGGACGAAGTCGCCTGCCGTCAGCTCGGAGTCCTCCAGCACCTGCGCGAGCGTCGCCCCCTCGGCCCAGGCCAGCACCGGGCCGCAGAGCGCAGGCTCGGCCCCCGAGGAGGCGGGCAGCCTCATGAGGGACTCAAGGTCGTTGATACGCCGCGAGACCCCGGCCTCGGCCCGCAGGGCGGCCCCGAGCGCCGAGCCCGGAGGCACCGGCAGGGGCATTCCCTGAGCGGCGGCGCGCGGCTCGTACACGCAGGCGCACAGGGCGGCGGCCAGCTCGGCCGGACTCAGCCCGTCCCACACGCCCCGGCGCAGGCACTCGGCCACGAGCAGGTCGCGCTCGGCGTAGACCCGTGAGAGCAGGCGGCCGGCGGCGCTCACACGCAGCTCGCGCTCGGGGTGGCCCCGGTCCACGGGCTCGAGGTAGCCCAGCTCGAGCAGGACCTGGCACACGGCGTCGAAGACACGGGCGATGGTGCCGGTGCGCGACTCGATCCGGGCCTGGAGCCGGTCCGCCTCCGCCAGGGCCTTGGACCACGCGCGTCCCACGCGGGCGTGCTCCTCACGGTCGGGGCAGGCGTGACACGGATGGGCGCGCATCTCGTGGCGCAGCGCCTCGATCCGCTCCTGGGTCGCCGCCGTCCCCGGCCCCGCCTCCTCAGCCCCGTGCCTGCGCCTTGGCTCAGCCTGCTCCAGGCTGCCCGAGCGCAGCGCCTGCACCAGCCTGCCCACGAGGCGGTCCCGCTCACGCGGCCGGCGCAGGTCCACCGCGTCACTCACGCGCACGGCGCCCACACGCACCACGCCGTCAGGCACCGTGTCCGGGCTGAGGGTCAGCACGCGCGAGTCCTCCGACAGGACGGTCAGGGCGGGGGTGCCGGTGCGGTCCTGCCCCACCTCCAGGACCACGCCGTGGCGCGAGCGGCGCCCGGTGGGGAAGACGACGACGTCCCCACGGCGCAGCGAGGACATCTCGCGGCTGGTGCCGGCCCGGCGCGAGGCCCGGTTCTGCTGGGACAGCTGCGCCTCGGCGTCGGCGATGCGCTGGCGCAGCAGCGCGTACTGGCGAAAGTCCCCCAGGTGGCAGGTCATCTGCTCCTCCAGGCCGGCCACGGAGCGACGTCGGCGCCGGGCCTGGGCGGCCAGCTCGACCACCCCGCGGTCGGCCTGGAACTGTGCGAAGGAGGACTCCAGGACCTCCCTGGCGCGTCGGCGCGTCGAGCGGCCCAGGAGATTGACCGCCATGTTGTAGGTGGGGCGGAAGGCGGAGACGAGCGGGTAGGTGCGCCGGGAGGCGAGGGAGGAGACGAGACTGGGCTCGACGTCGTCGGCGGCCAGGACGACGGCGTGCCCCTCGACGTCGATGCCGCGGCGCCCGGCCCGGCCGGTGAGCTGGGTGTACTCGCCCGGTGTGAGGGTCACGTGCGCCGAGCCGTTCCACTTGCGCAGGGACTCCAGGACCACGGTGCGCGCAGGCATGTTGATGCCCAGGGCGAGGGTCTCGGTGGCGTAGACGACCTTGACGAGCCCGGCGCTGAACAGCTCCTCGACGGTCTCCTTGAACACCGGCAGCAGGCCGGCGTGGTGGGCGGCGACGCCCCGTTCGAGGGCGTGCGCCCAGGCGTGGAAGCCCACGACGGCCAGGTCCACGGCCGGCACCTGCGCGGTGCGCCGCTCGATCACCTCGCGGATGCGCCGCGCCTCGGCGTCGGTGGTGAGGTCCACTCCCCCGGCGACTGCCTGGGCCACCGCCTGCTCACAGCCCGCACGCGAGAAGATGAAGACGATGGCTGGCAGCAGGTGGGCTGCCTCGAGGGCGTCGATGACGCTCAGGCGCGAGGGCGGGCGCAGGCGGGCGCAGCGGGCACCGCCCTCGGCCCGCCGCGGGGCACGGCTGCCTGCCGTCCTGCCCCGTCTCCACGGCTGCTGGTTGCCGCGTGCCTGCACCGACGCGGTGGTCTCCCCTGCGGCTGCGCGCCGGGCGCTGCGCACGGCCTTGAGCAGCTCGGGGTTGATCGGGGGCAGCAGGGAGGGCGAGGCACCCGTCCTCGCAGTGCCGGAGCCCGGAGCCCCACTCGGCGCCGCGGCCTCCTCGTGGGCCGCAGCCCCGGTGGTGCCCACCGCCTCGGTGGGCACCGTGTACAGGTCCAGCAGGCGCCGGCCCACCATCATGTGCTGGGTCAGGGGCACCGGCCGGTGCTCAGAGACGACGACGGCGGTGGTGCCACGCACGTGACCCAGCCAGTCACCGAGCTCCTCCGCGTTCGAGACGGTGGCGGACAGGGAGACCACCTGCACCTGCGGGGCCAGGTGGATGATGACCTCCTCCCACACGGGACCGCGGAAGCGGTCGGCAAGGTAGTGCACCTCGTCCATGACGACGAAGCCGAGGCGGTCGAGGTCGCGCGAGAGCGAGTACAGCATGTTGCGCAGCACCTCAGTGGTCATGACGATGACCTCGGCGTGAGGGTTGAGGGAGGTGTCGCCGGTGAGCAGGCCGACCCTGTCCTCGCCGTAACGCTGCGCGAGGTTGAGGTACTTCTGGTTGGACAGGGCCTTGATGGGCGTGGTGTAGAAGGTCTTGAGCCCCTTGGCCAGCCCGAGGTGGACGGCGAACTCCCCGACGACCGTCTTGCCCGCGCCCGTCGGGGCGGCCACGAGAACGCCCTCGCCGCGCTCAAGCGCCTCGCAGCCGCGCACCTGGAAGTCGTCGAGGGGGAAGTCGTAGCCGGCGGCGAAACGTGCGAGCTCCGTGCGCGAGGCGGCCTGGCGGCGGCGCGCGGCGGCGTAGCGCTCGGAGGCTGAGGGTGTCATGAGCCCCACCCTACGTGGGGCCGGCAGCCGTCAGTCCTGCGTGTCCTCGGCTCCTGCCCCGGCTGCCTGCCCGCCGCCGGGGGCTGGCACGAGCAGGCGCACGGCCGCCGGCACGGCCTCCAACCGCAGGGGCAGCGTCGTCAGCGGCTCGCCGTCGGCCATGGGGTGCGGGGGTGGGCGCAGACCAGGCCCCTCGAGGGCCTCGATGACGAGTGTGCGGGTGCGCTCGACGTGGACCGCCGGGTGACCGATGTGGGCGCCGGAGAAGACCTTGGACAGCAGCCCGAGCAGGCCTGTGCGAGACAGTGGGTCCAGGCGCAGGACCTCGAGCAGGCCGTCGAAGGTGCTCGCCTGGGGCGCCAGGTCCATGCCACCGCCGATGTAGCGGGTGTTGGCGGCGGACAGGATGAGGGCACCGCCCTCCCAGGTGCCCGAGTCCGTCGTCACCCGGTAGCCGTAGGGGCGCAGGCGGGCGATCTCACCGAGCACGGCGACGGTGTAGCGGGCCTCGCCGTGGGGCCACACGAGGGCGTTGGCCCGGGCGTTGACGGCGGCCTCGAGGCCGGTGCCGACGGTGGCCATGCACCACTCGTGCTCGGGGGCGACGGGGGTGGCGTCGGGGCGCGAGACGTGGATGGCGTCGGCGTCCACCACGTGGCCGCCGCGCAGGGCGGCGTCGATGACGTCGAGGCTGGCCTCCACGTCCCTGGAGGGCAGGCCGAAGTGCCGGGCGACGTCGTTGCCGGTCCCGACGGCGACGATGCCCAGCGGCAGGCGGGTGAGGGCGACGACGTCGAGACCCAGGTGGACCATGCCGTCACCGCCGACGACGACGAGCGCGTCGAGCTCGTGGTTCTCCAGCAGCGCGGTGGCAGCCTCACGGGTGGCGTCGTAGGAGCTGGCGGTGACGACGACGACGTCATGGCCACGGCGTACAAGGCCGGTCCGGGCGAGCTCGGCCGCGTCCGTGTGGCGGCCGTGCCGGGCGCTCGGGTTGCCGGCGAGGGCGATACGCATGGGGTCTCACAACCAGGTCGGGAGGGGTGGGCAGGGCACACGGGTGGGCAGGGCGCGCGCCGGGAACAGGAGCGAGGAGACTGGTACGCGCCGCAGTGGGCGCGGCGGTGTCAGGACCCGCTCGCGGCAGCAGGCAGATGGCCCGCGCTGGAGGCGTCGGCGGCCGGAAGGGCAGGGGCGGCAGGCGTGTGGGCGAGGGCGGCGTCGAGCTCTGCGTCCTCCTTGGCGCGGCGCCGGGCCACGCGCCTGTCATGGCCGATCGACATGAAGCAGGCGAGGAAGTACAGGCCGGTGATCGGCAGCGCCATGAGGATCATCGACCAGGGATCCGGCAGGGGGTTGGCGAAGGCCATGAAGGTGAAGATCGCCAGGACGGCCCAGCGCCAGCCCTTGAGCATGGTCGTGCCCTTGACCAGCCCGAGGCGGTTGAGGGCCACCATCAGCTCGGGCAGGAGGAAGGCGAGGCCGAAGACCAGCAGCAGCCTCATGACGAAGCTGAGGTAGAGGGTGGCCTGGATGAAGCCGGTTCCGGACTCGGGGATGAAGCTCGTGAGGATGGACACGGCGTGGGGCAGGATCCAGGCGCCCAGGGCGACGCCCGAGCCGAACAGGATGAGGCCGGTCAGGCCGTAGGCCCAGGTGTAGAGCTTCTCCTTGCGGGTCATGCCGGGGCCGACGTAGGCCCAGAACTCGTACATCCACAAGGGTGAGGCGAACAGGACCCCCAGCCAGATCGACACCTTGAGCCTCATGTCGAAGGAGGACAGGACGGTGTCGAAGTTCATCGAGATGTTGGCACCGTTGGCGTTGGCCACCTCGATGGGGCGCGTGATGACGGAGAAGACCTCGTCGTAGAGGATGTAGCCGACCACCGCCATGACGAGCACGCCCACCGCCGAGATGAACAGACGGTTGCGTGCCTCGCGCAGGTGGTCCCCGATCGACATGATCGCCTCGGGGTTGTCCTTGCGGCTGGTCGGCTTGCCGGCCTTCGGCTCCTTGGCCATGACCTGCTCCTGTCCGGTGTCACGTGGTGGGGCGCGTAGGACGGGGCGGTGCCGTCACGGCTGACAGCACCGCCCCAGACGTCACGCTCGGCGGGCGGGGCTCAGGCCTGCGGGGCAGCGCCGTCCGTGTACTGCTGCGGGGCGGCCTGCCCGGTCTGGGTGGGCTGCGTGTAGTACGTGCCCTGCTGCGGCTGCTGGATCTGGGCGGGCGGGGCGGGGGTCGCGGCGGTGCCGAGGTCGTCCTCGCGCAGCTCCTTGACCTCCTTCTTGAAGACCTTCATCGACTTGCCGATGGAGCCGGCGATCTCCGGGAGCCTGCCGGCCCCGAAGATGAGCAGGACGAGGACGAGGAGGACGACGATGTGGGTGGGTGAGAACTTCACAGCACTACTCCAAATTGGGTTTCGGCCCGATGAGACGACTGAGAGTCTAACGGCACCTCGAGAAGGTGCCTGCGCACCGATTGTCGTGTTCCACCCTCGGCGTAGGCGCATGACCGGTGGCTGTGAGCAAGCCGGCAAGCGCCAGCGCGTGCCCGCGGCTCCAGCGCTCAGCGCGTGCCCGCGGCTGCCTGCTGGGGCCCGTCCTGCCACAGTGCCAGGGCGGCACGCGCACGGGCCGCAGCCTCCTCACGCAGGCTGGAGGGCTGGACGTCCAGGACATGACGTCCGGCGCTGAGCACCAGCCCCACGAGCCACGGGCGGCTGCGCCCGCGCACGGTCACGGTGAGCGTGCCGTCGGCGTGCTCCTCCACCTTGTCGCAGCCGGCCTGCTCCACGAGCCAGCGGCCGGCCGGCGCCAGGTGGAGCGAGGCGGTCTCCGTCTCGGGCCGGTGCGCCAGCCGCTCCAGCCCCTGGCCGCGCAGACGCCGGTGAGGGGCCACCGGCCGGGCCGTCACCGTGGCCTCGAGCACCCGGTCGAGGCGGAAAGTGCGCTCGGCGCGCCTGCGCGTGCACCAGGCCTTGAGGGACAGGTGGGAGCCGTCGGAGACGATCTCGAAGGGATCGACGTCGCGCTCGCTGCGCTCATCGGTGGCAGAGGCGTACACCAGGTGCAGGCGCCTGCCCTCGGCCAGGGCCCGGGTCACGGCAGTCGTCACCGGGTCCTCGGTCACGGTCACCGCCTGCGGGCTGACCCCGAGCACCTGGGCCAGGGCCTGCTCGGCACGGTGCAGCGGCGCGGTGGCGCCGGGGACCGCGGACAGCAGGCGGGTGAGGACCCGCAGTGACAGCAGCAGGACCGTTGCCTCCTCCCGGGTGAGGGTGACAGGGCGGTCGAGGCCCAGCGGGGTGGTCAGGCGCAGGCGTCCCTCCTCGAGCAGGTCGGCGTCGAAGTCCACGAGCACGTCCGGCGTGCCGCCCGGCAGGCCGGAGACCCACAGGGTCTCGACGTCGCGGCGCAGCTGGTCCTCGGTGACCCCGAACTGGGCGGCGGCCTGGGCGAGGGAGGCTCCCGGGTGCTCGGACACCCAGGCGGGCAGCGCCAGCAGGCGCAGGAGGCGGTCGGTGGAGGAGGGGCGTGCCATCACTGCTCCTGGGTCAGCGCGGCGGCACCGCGCAGGTGGTCGAGGACGGCCTCGCGCAGGCTCTTGGGCTCGAGGACGATGACGGCGTCCGCGAGGGCGGCAAGGCTGCCGGCCATGACCATGAGGTCCTCGTAGCCGACCGCGACGACGTCCCAGCCCTCGGGGCCCCGACGGCTCGTGCGCGGCTGGTGCCCGCGACGCCGCAGGGCGTGGGCGCGCCCCGGGGCGAGGGCGAGCACGGCGGTGGCGCCGGTCGCGGCGTCGGGCTGCGGGGCGGGGGTGAAGGCCCCGGGCGGGCCCACAGGGCTCACCTCGCCCCGCACACGCGCCAGGCGGAAGACGCGGCGCCCGTCATCGCTGGCGGTGCCGGGTGGGGGTGGTGGCACTCGCGTGTCGCGCCCGTCGAGGTACCAGGCGCCCTCGCTCAGCCTCAGGCGGTGGGGCTCGACGATCCTGTGGCGCACGGTGCCGGTGCGGGCGGAGAGGTAGTCGAAGGCGACCAGGCGGCGCTCCTCGACGGCGGCCAGCAGCACGGCGGGCACGTCCTGGCCAGCGAGGTCGATGCTGAGCTCCGGCACCACCTCGTCCCCCGTGCGGGCGGGGGCGACGGCGAGCAGCTTGGTCAGGGCGCGCCGGGCGGGCTGGGGCAGGGTGCCGTCGCGCCAGGCGGAGGCCGCCAGCTCCAGGGCGGCGACGTCCGCGGCCTCCAGGTGCAGGGGCTCGAGCACGTAGTGGTCCTCATCGACCCGGTAGCAGGGCTCCCCCGCCACAGTGCTCACGACGATGGGCACGCCGATGGAGCGCAGGACGTCCTTGTCCCGCTCGAACATGCGCCGTGCCCGGTCACCGCCGTCAGGGTCGTAGCCGCCGACCCGGCTGATGATCTCGGTGGCGCTCATGCCGTCGCGGGTGTGGCGCAGAGCGAGCAGGAGGTTGACCTGCCGCTCCTCTGCCGGGACCTGGGACACGGTGGGGCTCACGCGCACAGACTAGGGCCACCGTAGGCTGTGCCCATGATGTGGCGTGACGGCGAGGTGCTCTCACTGCGGCACGTGTGGGGGCCGGCTGGCCGCGCCTGCGCCGAGCTCGAGGTGCGGGTGACCGCCGCTCCCGCCGGCGCACGGTGCCTGGGTCCCGGCAGCACGCTGCGCGCCATCGCCTACGAGCAGGTCACCGGCGTGCCCGGGCAGGCCGAGAGGGTGCGCCTGGAGGTCTCCGCCCTCGACCGCGCCCTGGGCACCGGCGGGCACGCCATGGTCAGCGCACGCCTGGACGTGCTGGCCGCTGACCCGCCCCGTGAGGGCCACCTCGTCAAGGTCCGGTACATGCCCGACCAGGTCATGGTCACCGGCGTCGACGAGCAGGGCACCGCCCACCATGGTCTGCTGTCCCGGGCGGTCGGCGACCTCGCCCTGGAGGGGATGCCGGTGGTGGTGGCGGACCTGCACTCCAGCCTTCCGGCCGTCATCGCCGGGCTGCGTCGCCCCGAGGGCCTGTCGCAGCCGCGCACCGTCTACGTCATGACCGACGGCGGCGCGCTGCCCCTGGCCTACTCACGCGCCGTCGCACGGCTGCGTGAGGTGGGGTGGCTCGCCGGGACCGTGACCGCCGGCCAGGCCTGGGGCGGTGACATCGAGGCGGTGAGCGTCCACAACGCGCTCCTGGCGGCCCGGCACGTCCTGCGTGCCGACGCCGTCATCGTCACCCAGGGGCCGGGAAACCTGGGCACCGACACCCCATGGGGCTTCTCCGGGGTGGCCTGTGGGGACGTGGTCAACGCCGTTGCCGCCCTGGGCGGGCGCCCGGTGGCCTGCCTGCGCGTGTCCCAGGCGGACGCGCGTCAACGCCACCGTGGTGTCTCCCACCACTCGATGACCGCCTACGGGCAGGTCGCGCTGGCGGGGGCCGACGTCGTCATGCCCCTCCTTGCGGGAGACCTGGGGGCGCAGGTGCGGGGGGACGCCGAGGCCCTGTGCGCGCCGAGGCCGGGCGCCGCACAGCACCGGCTCGTCGAGCTCCCTACCGAGGGGCTCCTGGAGGCACTGCGCCAGGCCCAGGCGCACACCGGCGTCACGCTCTCGACGATGGGGCGCGGCCTGGAGCAGGACACGGCCGCCTTCCTGGCCGCGGCCGCCGCCGGGCGTCACGTGTGCCGGCTGCTGTACCCGGAGCCGGCGCGTGGCTGAGCGAGCCGGCGCGTGGCTAGGCGAGTCGGCCGGGCCGGTGGTTGACCAGTGGCCTCGTGGCTTTCCGATAGCCTGAGGCCATGAAGACCTTCGAGGACCTGTTCACCGAGCTCGAGCACAAGGCCGCCACCCGTCCGGAGGGCTCCGGCACGGTCGCCGAGCTCGACCGGGGCGTGCACTTCATCGGCAAGAAGCTCGTCGAGGAGGCTGCCGAGGCCTGGATGGCCTGTGAGCACGAGTCCGATGAGGCTGCCTGCGAGGAGCTGAGCCAGCTGCTGTACCACGCCCAGGTGATGATGATCGCCAAGGGCTACACCCTCCAGGACGTCTACCGCTACCTGTGAGAGCGTCCCCGTGGGGTGCCCCGCCCGCCGGGCAACGCCCTGCCCCCCACCCCGAACCACCTGAGGAGCGCCCTCGTGCTGCGCATCGCCGTCCCCAACAAGGGGTCCCTGTCCGAGCCCGCCACCACCATGCTCAAGGAGGCCGGCTACCGCACCCGGCGCACCGGACGCGAGCTCGTCCTGCTCGACGAGGACAACGACGTCGAGCTGTTCTTCCTGCGTCCGCGTGACATCGCCGTCTACGTCGGCCAGGGCACGGTCCACGTCGGCATCACCGGGCGCGACCTGCTGCTGGACTCGGGCGTGGACGCGGTGGAGCACCTGCCGCTGGGCTTCGCCCGCTCCACCTTCCGCTTCGCCGCCCCCGTGGGCACCATGCGGGACCTGGCCGACGTCGCCGGCAAGCGGGTGGCGACCTCCTACGACGTGCTCGTGCGCAGCTACCTCGAGTCGCAGGGCGTGCAGGCCACCACCGTCCACCTCGACGGTGCCGTCGAGTCCTCGGTCCAGCTCGGGGTGGCGGACCTCATCGCCGACGTCGTCGAGACCGGCACGACCCTGCGCGCCGCGGGGCTGGAGGTCTTCGGCGAGCCGATCCTCGCCAGCGAGGCCGTGCTCATCACCACCGAGCGCTACCGCGAGGAGCCGGGACTGGCGACCCTCGTGCGTCGTCTCGAGGGCGTCATGCGCGCCCGCTCCTACGTGCTCATCGACTACGACGTGCGCATGAACGACCTGCACCTGGCCACCGCCATCACGCCGGGGATCGAGTCGCCGACGGTCTCCCCGCTGCAGAACCCGGAGTGGGTGGCGGTGCGCGCCATGGTTCCGCGCAAGGACATGAACCGGGTGATGGACGCGCTCTACGAGGTCGGCGCGCGCGCCATCCTCGTGTCCTCCCTGCTCGCCTGCCGTCTGTGAGACGCCGGGCCGTCGTGCGCCGGGGGCCCGGCGCGGCAGCGGGGGGGGGGGGAGGGCTTCCCCCAACCCACCCCCCACCCCCCCACCCCCCGCATGACGTCGG